>RKRO01000587.1 GCA_007571355.1 Candidatus Poribacteria bacterium
ACATTTGACTTCTGAAGACTTAGACCGTTTTAGCGTCGTCGAAGAGAGAAGACCGACTGTTCGCATAAAAATGCCTGACACACCGATCCATGTTGAGGACATCGTGCTCGGTTCACGTAATATTGATCCGGCAACTTTAGAGGACGAAGTGATCGTCCGTTCAAATGGGATGCCGAACTACAATCTTACCTCAATTATTGACGATGCAGAAATGCAGATAACGCACGTGATTCGCGGGACAGAGCATCTCAATAACACACCGAAACAGATTGCAATCGCAAATGCCCTCGGATTAGAAATTCCGAAATTTGCACATATTCCGTTAGTGTTGGATAGCGGTGGTAGAAAATTGAGTAAACGGCATCACGGTGATTTGGTAGCGGTTAACCGCTACCGTGAGCAAGGATACCTCCCCGAAGCAATGCTGAACTTCGTTGCAAGACTCGGCTGGTCCTACGACGACAAACAGGAGATTTTCTCTGTTGCTGAACTTATAGAAAAATTCGATCTCGAACGGGTCGGTAAAAGCGGTAGTGTCTTTGATATTAAGAAACTCGAATGGCTCAATTCTCACTACATAAACCAACTTGATGTTTCAGCACGGACGGATGCAGTGATTCCATTCTGGCAGGAAGTAGGCTTATTGGATTCAACGGAGGATCGCGACTGGTTGGAAAGTATCGTGGGAGCCGTCGGTGAACGTCTCACAACATTTCAAGACATTATTCCACAGACCCGTTATTTTTTTACAGACGAGTTCGAGTATGAAGCGAAGGCGGTCAAGAAATGGTGGGGCGGTTCAGAAGAAAAGCGCGGGAAAACTTCTGATATTCTGACGAGCCTTTTACAGATTTTGGAAGAAGTCCCTTCGTTTGATGTAGAAACAGTTGAAACCGCAATTTGGAAATATACGGATGAAAATAATATCAAACGCGTCGCAGCGATGCAGGCATTGCGGATCGCATTGACAGGGACATCGTTCGGACCGAGTCTCTTTGATATTGTCATGCTGCTCGGTAAAGACGAGGTTTTAAAGCGCGTCTCCAAAGCCATAGCACATTTATAAGGTGCTGCAGGATCCTCAATGGAAATTGTTAGACGAGATCGCCTTATTGAATTTGCCCAGAAACATCCAAATGCACCTATCGCCTTTCATCCGCACAGCAAAAGCAAATTGCAACCCTCTATCAAAGCGTTGTGCGATTTAACCGACAGTGTCAGCCAAAGCGAAACGCATATACCTATTCTATTGACAAAAATCGAACATGAGGAGCTTGCAACAAGGCTAGACAATTTGGTTGATAGTGTAGGGGAAGAAGATCATCCCTTGGCACCCTTACTGCATTTTGTTGGTGCGCTTATTAAAAATTATGAAGACGAATGTGTTCCAAGGCTTATAGAACGTTAGACGTTTTTGGCGATAAATTCTTAATTTTTTTATTACATTCTGATCGGAAGTCCACTGCAAGGAGGGCACTCATGGCAGCAAAACTCGCTATACACGGTGGTAACCCGACTGTCCCCAACGGTATAATCAAACCGTGGCCACAGGTTCCTGATGCCGATAGAGACGCGATTGCCGAGGTTATCGCATCCGAAAGAATTACCGAACAACAACGGATTCAATCCGAAGGGCTTGCGAAGGAATGGGCAGAATACATGGGGGTCCGGTATTGTATCCCCGTTAATAGTGGCACCGCTGCGCTGCATCTCTGCGTCGCCGGGGTCGGTATTGAACCGGGGGACGAGGTTATCATTCCTGCTTTTACTTTTTGGGCGACTGCAGCGGCTGTCCTCCATCACAATGCCATCCCCGTTTTTGTTGATATTGATCCTGTGACTTATTGCATTGACCCGAACGAGATTGAGGCAAAGATTACCGAAAGAACGCGTGCGATTCTGCCAGTACATATTCACGGTATGCCCGCCGATATGAACCCTATCCTAACGATTGCTAAGAAACACAACTTAAAAGTTATTGAAGATGTCGCGCAGGCACACGGGGCGCGTTATAAAGGTAAACTTTGTGGTGCTTTTGGTGATGCTGCAGGATACAGCACACAGGCATCCAAAACGCTCAGTAGCGGTTGTCAAGGCGGTCTGTTCACAACAAACGATGAGGAAATTTATAAACGCGCGGCGTTGTTGCAGTATTTTGGGGAGATCGTTGTGCCAGGACAGGAACGTGAGGCGCAGGAATATAACGCTTATGGACTTGGATGGATGTATCGCGGCGATATGTTCAGTCAAGCGTTCATTAGGAGTCAACTCAAACGACTTGATGTGAACAATGCACTGCGTATCGAAAATTGCAACTATCTTACGACGCATCTCAGCCAGATTGATGGTATTGAAACACCTTTTACGCCGGAGGGATGTGAACCGGTATATTACAACTACGTCGTTGGTTTTAATCCGGAGGCGTTGGGATTAGATATTCCTGCCCGCACCTTACGCGAGAAAGTCCAAGCAGCCCTCCGTGCAGAGGGTGTCTCGACGGGCCAGTGGCAACGGTTACCCGTGCCATCTCAAGAGATTTTCCAGAACCGGATCGGTTACGGCACAGGCTGCCCGTGGCGATGTAACAATTCTACGGTTGAATATAAAACTGAGGACTATCCCAGAGCCGTTGAATTCATTGATTCTCACTGTTACGTTTTCGATGTTAATCCACCAAACGATTTTGAGTTGATGTCCTATTATGTTGAAGCGTTTGAAAAGGTGATGGATCAATTAGATGCCGTGCTTGCTGCACCATAGGTGTCAATTTAAGGGGAAAATAACTGCCTCGGTCCCCAGAACGGCAGGTTCGATTTCCTCCGCGGTCCCCAAGCTAGTCGGCTTGGTTTCCTAACCGAACCGGGTTTTAAACAGAAATTTGATTCCTTCAGACCTTTCTTGAATCTTGTGTAAAAGTAATCGGAATTAGTCGTTTTGAACTTGCGAAAAGTTGTAAAAAAGCACTCTAAACCTCTGTAAATAAAGGGTTGGTATGGTATATAATGATAAGTAAATAGGGCATTGGTAGCCCCCTATCGAACCCAAAAGCGAGTTGCTTTTCTCTGGTTCTACACTTGTCTGCGTATTGTATCAGCATTCACCAGAAAAAAGCAACGCTTAAAAGAGGCGTTTTCTGATGAATCTCATAGCAGTGATGGAGATGTTCCCGATACAAACGGATTGCATGGACTATTTGGAGCGTCTCAGATGGCAAGGATCGCCAGAATGTCCACATTGTGAGTCCAGCCACACACATCAGACGGCGAAAAGAACGGCTTGCGGGGCGTATCGGACGCTATAACTGCCATACCTGCAAGTCAACTCGCAAGTTTCTCAAGGAATGCGTAGAGGTGTAAACACGGAAGCCATTCAGGAAAACCAAGAACTTTGCGAAAAAATGTCAAACTTTAAAATTTTCACGGGTCCAAAACGACTAACTCCGCAAACGACTAACTCCGCAGGTTAATTATAAGCAATTCTCATATCGGTTTTTTTGCCTGTTAACTCGACACCTAAGATGATAGAGAAAGGCACGAGTTGATAGGCAAACGGAAAATCGGAGCAAAACCCAATTCGTAAAAAATGAAGCAGCTAAACCTCCGTATGTATGCGATGGTGTTTGCGCTCGTCTGTGTTTGGGTGATTTTTACACTGCTGACCGGCGGCACCTTCCTTAGTCCTCGAAACCTGTCAAATCTCTCCCGCCAAGCCGCTGTCACAGCGATCCTTGCTGTCGGTATGACACTGGTCATCGTCTCGGCCAACATTGATCTGTCAGTCGGTTACGGTGCTGGTTTACTCGGTGCGATTGCAGCGATTGTGCACGTCTGGTGGGGACAATCTATTCCGGTGACGCTTCTCGTTGTTATCTGTATCGGAATCCTCATGGGGCTGATGCAGGGTTACCTCGTCGCGTATCAGCAGATCCCGGCGTTTATCGTCACGTTAGGCGGGTTTCTGGCGTATCGCGGCTTGATGCTGGCATTCACCCAAGGCGAGACCATCCTGCTTCCCGATAATTGGCTCAAAGCGATTGGTAACGCTTACCTCTCGCCGCCAGTCGGATGGGGGCTTATGGTTGTCGGACTCAGTATCAGTGGCTACCGATTTTATCGACAGCGTGTCAACCGGCTACAATACGCAAACCCGGTGCAAGCGTCTCTGCCGATGTTCCCATTGAAAGTCGCTGTGACCTCGGCACTTATCGTCGCTTTTATCACCGTGATGAATGCGCATAAAGGTGTCCCATTTCCAGTCTGCATTCTGTTCGGATTGGCGTTTGTGTTCCATTTCATCGCGAACCACACGCGTTTCGGGCGTTACGTCTACGCTGTCGGCGGCAATGCAGAAGCGGCGTACCTCTCTGGCGTTAATGTACGCGGTATCACGTTGCGGGTGTTTGCAACGATGGGTGCTTTGATGGCGATCGCCGGTGTCGTCATGACGGCGCGAGTCGGGAGTGCAAGTCCAGAAGCCGGACGGTTGCTGGAGTTAGACGCTATCGCTGCGTGTGTTATCGGAGGCGCCAGTTTAATGGGTGGGCGAGGAAGCATCTTCGGGGCGGTCTTAGGCGCGTTCGTTATGGAGAGCCTTAATAACGGTATGAGCATGGCAAACATGGATGCTTCGTGGCAGGATATTATTAAAGGCGTGGTGCTTGTCGCAGCTGTCGGTTTCGACATGGCATCCCGGCGACGATAGTACAGAATATTGGCTATTTACATTTTTTTAAACCCTTTCCCCCAAAATTCCCCTCTTTATAACTACAGTCTAATTGGCAAAATCGAATTGGGAATTTATTTATGCGATACGATTCATCGATATATACAGATCTGACAGATGAAGAACTCATCCAGCGCGTGCAAGATGGAGACGAGGCAGCGTTTGCGCAACTTGCATCCCGCCATAGTTCAGGGATTTGGCAAATGGTTGTCTCACACTCCCGCCAAATCCGCGATGCTGAAGAGATCTTCCAAGACGTTTGGGTAGCAGTCTGGGAAAATATCGGCGGCTTGCGCGAAGTCGGTAGTTTCGGTGCTTGGCTCCGAAAAATAGCCTATACGACTTGCAGAAGGTACTACGCCTCGAAGTCGCACAACAGAGGCGAAATTCTTCAGAGTGCGGAGAAACTTGCAGAAACAATTGATCGGGATGTGCTTGCCCGTACTCGGGAAATAGAACTCCGCGCCGCTGTAACAGAAGCCGTGCATCACCTACCGGAACGGGTCCGCACCGTTGCGGTGTTGTACTATTTAGAGTTGTGGACTGTCAACGAGATCGCAGAGGAGCTCGGTTTGGCTGCCGGGACCGTCAAGACGAGACTCCGCCAGATTCGGTCACTTTTGCGTGAGGAATTTGGCGTTGAAGAAATTAAGGAGGAAACGACTATGACACGTGAAAAAGCGGCATCCAAGCCTGGACAAGACAAACTTAAAATCTTTGGGGTCGGCGATGCTGGTGGCAATGTCATCAAACAGATGATGGCATCCTATCGGAAAGAAGTGGAATTTTATGCTGTGAATACAGATTTAGAAGCACTCCGAACGTGTGAGGGCGCGACGCAGATACAGATCGGGGTTGACACCACGCAAGGATTTAGCGCAGATGCGAATCCTGAGATCGGTAGAAGTGCTGCGGAGGAAGACCTGGAAACGCTTGATGCTGCACTTGCAGACGCGCGTCTGGTTTTTGTTGTAGCAGGCATGGGTGGCGGAACAGGGACAGGGGCTGCGCCTGTGATTGCCTCCCTTGCACGCGAGCACGAGGCTTTGACAATTGGTGTTGTGACACTGCCATTTGATTTTGAAGGGCAGGACCGCGCCGAACAGTCAGCATACGGGCTCCACGAGTTGCAGGAGAATACCGATGCCGTTATCGTGGTCCCGAATCAGCGACTTCTTGATACTGTGGATGCAGAGCTTCCTACGAGCGAAGCATTCCGCAGGAGCAATGAGATTGTCGGACGCGCCGTTAAAAGTGTTGCCGATATCATTGTGGAATCAGGCGAGGTTAACGTTGATTTCACAGATCTAGAAAGTATCATGAAAGGTGCTGGCACAGTGTTGATAGGTGTAGGCCAAGCGAGGGGTGAAGATCGTGCGCGAATTGCTGCAGAAGAGGCTGTCTCCTCTCCGCTCTTAGATGGAAGGAAAATGGGTGATGCCCCTGGATTGATTGTCAATTTTAGTGCTCCGTCAGACTTCATGATGAATGAATTGGATGCAGGAATGACGGTCATTAAAGATGTCGCGCCCGACGCAATGATTATCTTTGGATTGGTCTATAGGAACGACGCTCTTGAATCCGAAGACACCGTTGATGTTACTGTCCTCGCAACAGGGATTGGCGGACACAGTGAACCTACTGCGCTACGCTCTACTCGGCAGGACAGCACCTCTCCTGATGGTGGTACTTCTATGCCCTCCAAAACCGCTTCCGAATTTGTGCATCTCCATAACCATAGCGAATATAGTATGCTCGACGGCGCGTGCCGCGTTTCGGATATGGTGGACTGGGCGGTTACGCATAGCGTTCCCGCTGTCGCACTGACCGATCACGGGAATATGTTCGGTGCATGGGAGCTCTACAACAAATCGACGGATGCCGGGGTCAAACCCATCATCGGTTGTGAGGTTTATGTCGCCCCCGATGGACGAAAGACCCGTGTGCAGGACCCGGAGGGTCCTTATCACCTCACACTGCTCGCCGAGGATGCTATGGGTTATCAGAACCTCTTGGAGTTGGTATCGCTCGGATACACGGAGGGATTCAATCGCAAGCCGCGTATTGACATGGAAATCTTGCGTGAACACCGTGATGGGATCATCGCATTGACGGGGTGCATTCACGGACAGGTGCCGCAACTCCTCTGCACAAATCGGCGCGACGAAGCGATTCAGAGCTTCAAAGAACTTACGGAGATCATGGGACAACACAATCTCTACGTTGAGGTACAGAACCACTACATCGGCGAGGAGCTTGTGGCGTATCCGGTGATGGTGCAGCTGGCGAGGGAGTTCAATCTTCCGATCGTCGGCACCAATGATTGTCACTACCTCCGCAAGTCCGACCACGGCATGCACGATGTGCTGCTCTGTATCCAGACGAAGAAGACCGTCAACGACCGAGAACGGATGCGGTTCGACAACCATTTCTATTTTAAAAGCGTTGACGAGATGCAAGAAGCACTTAAGGATTATCCACCGGAGGCTATTCGTAACACGCTTGAAATTGCGAATCGGTGCAATCTTCAACTTGATTACCGACAAGACGCAATGCCGAAGTATGAGATCCCCGATGGGCAGACACACGACAGTTATCTGAGAGAACTGTGTTACCAAGGCTTGCGAAAAAAATATGGTGAACTCTCTGAACCTATCCGGGAGCGGATTGATTACGAGTTAGATATTATCAAACAGACCGGACACGCCAACTATTTCCTGATTGTCGGCGATTATGTCAACCACGCGCACAAACAGGGGTATCCGCTTTCTGCCCGCGGTTCTGCCGCCAGCAGTCTCGTGCTATATGCGCTTGATGTGATTGGCTTCAATCCGATGGATCACGGTTGTCTGTTTGAACGATTCTTAAACCTTGAACGTCTCTCGCTACCGGATATTGATATTGATTTCGCCGACCGCGCCCGTGAACCCGTGATTGAGTATTTGGCGAAAAAATACGGTGCGGATTCCGTCGGCAAGGTTGTGACTTTTGCGACATTGAGTGCAAAATCCGCTATCGCAGATGTCGGTCGAGCACTTGAAATACCGCTTGAAAGGATCAAAAAATTAACGGAGTTGATTCCAGGGATACCCGGAATTAAGCTTGATGAGGTCTTGGAACGGGTGCCCGAATTTCAGACACTCGCTGAACTCCCCGAGAACAGAGAGTTGATTGAGATGAGCAAAGCTGTTGAAGGTATGAAACGGCACGTTTCGTGTCATGCTTCTGGGATTGTCGTCACAGAGGGCCCGTTGACAAACTACGCCCCGTTGTTCAAGGATAGACATGATCAAGTCGCCACGCAGTTTGATAGCAAAATCGTTGAAGATATCGGGATCGTCAAGTTTGATACCCTCGGGGTACGGAGCCTTAGTGAAGTACACGACTGCCTCCAGATGATTAAGGCGAATCACGGCACCGAGGTTAAACTCGAAGAGATTCCGTTTGATGATGAAGAGACCTATTCATTGATCGGCGATGGTCTGCTTGCTGGTTTATTCCAGTTAGAGACATCTCCTGGCATGTTTCCGGTTGCCACGGAACTCAGACCCAACAATTTTGAAGAGTTCTCAGCAATCCCCGCGCTCTATCGTCCGGGTCCGCTAGAAAACGGGGATATGCAACGGTATATAGATCGAAAGAATGGGATTCAACCGGTAATATACGGACATCCGTCGTTTGAGGGATCCCTCAGAAGCACCTACGGCGTGTGTATCTATCAGGAGCAGGTGATGCAAATCGCGCACGATATAGCAGACTTTACATTCGCTGAAGCGGATGTCCTCCGCTCCGCCATCGGAAAACGGAATCAAGTCTTGATCAAGGAACAGCGTGAAAAATTCGTTGAAGGTGCGATGAAGAAAGGGTTCGCTAAAGCGGAGGCAGAGACGATATTTGAGCTGCTTGAACTGTCTGGAAACTGCGCTTTCAACAAATCACACAGTGTTGCTTACGCGCTGTTATCATACCGTATGGCATACCTGAAAACGCACTACCCGCATGAATTCATGGCATCGATGATGACCGGAGAATCTGGGAACTCACAGAAAATTGCCCGCTACCGAGAGGAATGTGAGAAACTCTCTGAATTCTTGGGTGTAACAATTGATCTGCTCCCGTTGGATGTTAACAGGAGTGTGAAGGGTTATACGGTCGAAGGTAACGGGATCCGTCCTGGGCTTATTGCTGCTGAAGGGATTGCAAATGAGGTGATAGATAAGATTTTAGCGGCGAGAGAATCTGGTGGTGTGTTCGCATCGCCGGAAGATTTCCGGACACGGGTAGATGGAGTGGGTGAACGGGGTATTGAAAGTCTCGTTAAAAGCGGTGCTTTTGAGGCTGTCTAAGGTCTGAAACCTGATTCCTACAGGCGGGGTTGTGACCCCGCCAATCCATTAAAATAGGTGCTATCTAACGAGATTATCTCGCCAGATTCCGCGCTGCTTTGAACTTCTCTTTCGCGAATTGTCCCCATTCCTTGATTTTTTCATTACGCACTGTCGGGTCTTTCCATGCACCGTTCGCCAATTCCATTGCCTCTGCTTCGGTTATCGGCATTTTTGTTAAAACGGCGATCGCCGCGTCGCGTTTTGCGGGGTCTTTACACTTCTGAATCGCTTTCCACGCGTTGACGAGATCCTTATGTGAATCGATAATCAGAATACCGAAAAGGTCGTTGACGATGTTCCAGCGGGTGCCACCTTTATCCGAGTCGTATTGAAATGGAGATACTTTCATGGTAAATGGGTTTGGAACGATGCATCGTTCGCCGAGTTTATCGTAGAGTGCTGGCAGGACGCTCGCGCGGTTTAAACCGCCTTTCCATTTAGGGCCTTCTGGATCGGTATCCCGGAGCATCCAGAGTTTCTGTGCGTCTTCCGATAAGACAAATTCAAGAAACTTTTCAGCGGCAGGCAGGTTCGGAGCTCCCTTGAGGATCGCAATCGGATCAGCCGTGACCACCGCGCCATCAGCGGGGACTATGTATTTAATTTTGTCTGCTCCAACAACCGCGATTTGACCGTACGCGTAGAAGTCAATAGCGAGTCCGTAAATGACTTGCCCTGCGACGACATCTGTCGGAATCGCATTGGCACCGGCGGAGAAACCGCGGACATTGCCGCCGATCTTTGTCAAGAGTGCGAACCCTTCTTTCCATCCGAGGGTTTGAAGAATAATCTCATAGACCATGTGTGCGGAGCCGCTCTCTCTCGGATCTGCCGCACCAATTCTTCCTACCAATTCCAAGTTCCCCAGATCCGTCCAGGTCGAGACTTTCGGAAGTTGCAATAACCCCCGGAGTTCCTCATTGTACATGATACCGAAACTTGATAACGCTGCACCATACCACTGGTGTTCAGCATCATAGAGTGGAATCCCTTGGAACGATTGCATCAACTGCTCAAGTTGCGTTCTGGGCAGCTGGTAAGCATGCAACCATCCCATATTGGACAGGCGGAGGTAGTTGTCAGTGCCTCCCCCGAAAAAGATGTCAATACCGATGCCCTCCGGCACGCGCTTAAATTCCGATTCAATAAACCGATAGTTGGAAGAGGTTCCACCGACATCTCGCCAATCCGTTTTGACGGTTCTACCTGTTTGTGTTTCGTACCATTTTTCGAAATTTTTGCCAAACTCTGTTTCTATGCCTTCATGATGTGGGGAGATAATAATGAGTTCATCTTGGGCAAGCGAAAGAGTTGGTAGTAAGAAAAGACATAATATTATCCCTATGAACAGGGACCTAGGGTAAGACATTTTTTGATACTCCTTTTATGATATGCAGTTATGGCGAGAACATTGGCTGCTGATAGAGGACATACACTCTCGGATTCCCCATTTTTCTTTTTTTGTATCATGAACGCCGTAGCGGAGGCGGGCACCGGTACTGTGCCCTATATTTCCGGCGTATCCGATAATCTAACCGCACCACTTTTTGTCCGAACCCAACCGTTTTACAAGCGCGAGACAATCGCTGGCATTTTCCAAACAAGAATAATGATGGCACCGAGCAAAATGAGGTACCACACCATCAATGTTCGGATGCGCGCGCTTTTGAGGATATGATGACGAGAACGTTTTAACCGCATATTTACTCCTTGTACTGTTGGAAGGTGCACTCCACGAATATTATTCACTCTAACATAAGCCCCAAAACAAGTCAATAAAAAAAACAATGGACAACAGAGAAAACACGTTGAAGGAGCCCGTTGCTACCTAATCAGAGTGCTGTGTACGTCTTCACGTTAAGGCCTATGATTGAGCGACGAGTGTCAGTTCCTTTTTCCCGCTGAGCCCAGCAACGACAGGAAACGTTTTTGCCGCCGGTTTTCCATCTTTTGAAACGAACCTGATCTGCGGCGAGAAATAAGCGTATAATGCCGTGTTCCGAGGATTTGGCGTGGTGTTTGGACCGGAACCGTGTACCATTAGACTATGGAAAAACAACGCGCTTCCCGCTGAGAGTGGGACATCCATCTGCTGCGCCTCAACCTCTGTGCGATCGGTGAGTTTTGCATCTTGTTCGCGGGCAATGTTGCCCCAAGACTGCAGACCCCAAAGGTGGCTTTTCGGAATCACCTTGAAACAGCCGTTCTCCGGTGTTGCATCGTTAAGTGCAATACTCACGGTAACAAGGTTCGGCGGGTCCATCGGCCAATATGCGGAGTCTTGGTGTAAGCCGTGTGAAGAACCGTGAAAGGCAGGTTTGAACATCAAGGTACTTCTAAAAAGCAATAGATCGTCGGACGCAGTTAGTTCTTGAATAACTTCAATGAGTTTCGGATGCTGTGCAAGATCGCGAAACACTTCGGAGTACTGCCGTGTATTTTCGGCTTTTCTGAGCACCGGCAGATTATTTCCTTGTGTTTCGTCTTTGGCGAACGGTTCGCGTTGGACGTGGCGGCGTGCAATCTCTGCTCGTTCTTTTTCTGTGTCGGATTCCTGCCCGCCAGCGAACTGATGCAGCTTGTGGATCTCTGCTTGACATCTGTCAACCTCTTCGGTTGACAACAAGTTTTCAACAATAAGGTAACCTTCTTTTTCGAAAAAGGCTTTTCGGGCTTTCAGTTCCATGTTAGCCTCCAAGTAATTGTTTGACTTCCCAGATAATACTCGAAATCGCGAACCCGACATAGACGCATGAAGCGATGAGCATCATGAGGGTAGAGATTCGTTTCGGTTTAGCGAACTCGGGCAGAAACCGACGGTTCATGTAAAGTGTGAGCGGCACGTAAACCGCCATGGCGAAACCTCCCATGTACGCCGCATTAAAGAGGAATCCTAATTCACTGACGTTTAACTGCTCCATGACAAAGGTAATCAC
>RKRO01000423.1 GCA_007571355.1 Candidatus Poribacteria bacterium
CCGGTGCGCGATCCGCGCCCGCTGCATCCATTAACGGCCGCTGGTTTCGCCCATCAATATCCATCAGATAGATGGATGCCCGGCTCGGATCAGAGCCGCTTGCTTGGATAGGCGGGAACATGAGCCCCCCGCGGGTCCGTTCGGTAACGAAAGCGATGGATTGACCATCCGGTGAAAAAGTAGGCATGTATTCGTCAAATTCATCAGTATGTGTGAGTTGTTGAAGTTCGAGGGTCGTGAGATTCAAGAGGTACAACTCTGCATTTTGGAGGCGATTTGAGGCGAAGGCGACCCATTTTCCATCCGGTGAGATTGCGGGGCTATAGTCGTCGTTAGCCTTTGCAGTAAACGTCATGATATTCCCTTTTTCGGTAAACGTCTGCTCGTAATCGTCGCTGCCTTCGGTACGGAGGCGTTGGACGTGGTAGGCATCGCCGGTGAGTCCAGCGATTTTTAAAACCACATCCCGCGATGGTGATTTCTCTAAGAGTTGATTAAATTGACGAAGTGCGAAGTCTTTTTCATTGTCAAGCCAATAGAGCGTTCCGAGTGTCCGTCTAATTTCATCTCTTCGCGGTGCCCAGCGTGGTGCCATATCCAACGCCCAAGAGAGTGCTTCTTTCGCTTTCTCTCTATACGCTGTTCCGCTCGGATTTCTATCTACCATTTCAACGTAAATCAAGCCGATCTGATAGAAGGCTTCCGCCCTTGAACCGTCGTGATTAATCGCTTCCTCAAATGTCTCTATTGCGGCATCGGTGTCGCCACTGGCAGCTAACTGTTTTCCACGCTTGATAAGAGGACCGTCACCGCAACCAAAAAAAAGAAGGGCGAATAATCCGAGAAACAATATGTAGAGGCTTTGCCTGACACCTTTAAAATTCTCTTTTTTTTGATTGGTCATCATTTTCAATCCCTTTTATTCTCGAGGCTCCTGCTTAACACGTACCTGTTGGTTCCTTGATATATTATGAAGTACCTGCGTTTCTCCATTTAGCCACGTAACTTGTAATGTCTCAATCATTGTAGCGTTTCCTACGCCGAATTCAACAACAAAACTGTTAGAGGACATGTAACTTTCACCGGCGTAAACCTCTCGTATCTGCGTTCGATCGGCTGTTTTAAGTTGAATCTTCGCACCGATGGCATTCCGGTTTCCATCGGTGCCAACCAGTTCAATATGCAGCCAACCGTTGCGATTCCCACCCTCGTTACGCAAGAGCGTCGGTGGGGCGTGATTATTGACAACGAAGATATCGACATCCCCGTCGTTGTCATAGTCTCCAAACGTCGCGCCACGTCCCACGCGAGCGGGCAGTGCTGTGATGTCGGTGCGTTCACTGACATCGGTGAAAGTGCCATCCCCGTTGTTGCGGTACAAGGTATCCGCTTGTGGGATAAGCACTTCTGGATTCTTCAGTTCTTGGAAAGTGCTCCCATTCGTAACGAAGATGTCCAAATCGCCATCGTTATCGTAGTCGAAAAGCGCGGTGCCCCAGCCGATGTGTTTGAGGCTCACCTCCGCCAGCATCGCAGAATAGGATTCATCCACGAACCGAATAGACTGACTTGAAGGGTCTTCTTTTAAAAGATTTCTGTAAAGCGTGTTTTCCTCATCAACCCAATGGCTCATAAAGAGGTCTATATCCCCGTCATCATCGTAATCACCGGCGGTGAGTCCCATAGACCCCCGAAAATCAGCTGCCCACGATTCGGTGCTCACATCCGTGAAAGTGCCATCACCTTCATTGCGATAGACATAGTTCACAGAAGTATCATTTGCCACATAGAGATCCAGGTCATTATCCTTATCAAAGTCGCTGAAGAGGCACTGCATACTTCTCCCCCCCGGTGCCGCAATCCCTAATTCGGCAGTTGCCTCTGTAAAGGTCCCGTCCCCATTATTACGGTAGAAAACATTATCCTGTGGCTCAAAGACATGTGGGTTCAGCGCGCTCGGGACCGGCTTCCCCGATTGTAAGGACTCCGCCTGCAGCTGTTCCAATTTCTCTAAATCGTAGGTAACATAGTTGCAAACGTAGAGATCCAGATCGGTGTCGCTGTCAACATCGGCAAAAGCAGCCCCCGTGCTCCACAATTCACACCCAACACCGGCGGTTTCGGTCACGTCACGAAAGGTGCCATCACCGTTGTTGTGATAGAGGACGTTTGCGCCGTAATTTGTTACATAAAGATCAAGGTTGCCATCGCCATCGTAATCCGCGAAGACGCAACCCATGCCATATCCGTCATCTCCAACGCCCGCGGTGTCGGTAATGTCCGTAAACGTGCCATCGCCATTATTCCGATAGAGAACATTGGTTTTGTTGTCAACACTTGTCTCTTGTGTCAACGGCCCCGGGATATTGACGATATAGAGATCCAGATCGCCATCGTTGTCTATATCCGCGAAAGCCGTGCCGGACCCCATATCTTCCGGGAGTAAACTGGAACGTGTTCCGCTGGCATGTTGGAAGCGGATACCCGCTGCATCTGTAACATCAACAAACGTAACCGCCTGCAGCGTCAGGGGTGTTAGGGCAACTATCGCACATGTGATCAAGAAGAAACGCATATCCGTTTTACTTTTTAGTTTTTAGAAAAGCCTGCAAAATGGCTCAGGCGATTCATAAGCCAAAACCGTTATTATCGTAACATCGGAAAATAAAGGCACACTTTTAGGAAGATACCCCCCACGAAGAAACACTTTCCTCGCGTTGGATTTTAGCGTTTGCAAAAACCCCCGCCCCGCAAGCAGGGGGGAAGCAGAGGGACCTCGCTTCGAGAGGATGTGTCTCAATCCTTACGGGCTTTACGATAAACAAATTACCTGTTTTAACGCCTCGCGAACGTTAAAAAATCATTTTTCAAGGAAGTTCGTAAAAATCGCGCCATTGCGGAAGCGTTCATCATGGAGGATATCTTGGTAGAGTGGAATCGTGGTTTTTATCCCTTCAATCTGGAATTCGGATAATGCGCGTTGGAGCCGCGCGATCACTTCCTCGCGATCTCTACCGCTTGCGATGAGTTTCGCCACCAATGAGTCGTAGTGTGGTGGTACGGTATACCCTGCATAGATGTAGTCATCCACCCGCACGCCGATACCGCCGGGCGGATGATAAGCCGTGACCCGTCCGGGTGAAGGCATAAAGTTGTTTGCGGGGTCCTCTGCATTGATTCTGCATTCAATGGCGTGTCCTTGGAGATGGATATCCGATTGCCCGTATCCGAGAGGCTCGCCCATTGCAAGGCGGATCTGTTCTTTAACCAAGTCGATACCGGTGATACATTCCGTGATCGTATGTTCAACCTGTATCCGAGTATTCATTTCCAAGAAGTAGTAGTTCTCGTCTGTATCGACAACAAACTCGACAGTCCCCGCACTGACGTAGCCGATAGATTTTGCTGCTTTTGCTGCGACTTTACAAATTTCCGCGCGAAGTTTAGGTGAGATAGAAGCGGCGGGTGCTTCCTCAAGTAACTTCTGCTGTTTACGTTGGATGGAACATTCACGTTCGCCGAGATGGACGACGTTGCCGTGTGTATCTCCTAAAATCTGGACTTCAATATGCCGCGCCTCTTCAATCCATTTCTCGAGGTAAACATCCGGGTTTCCGAAAGCGGCTTCGCCTTCAGCTTTGGCCGTATGAAAGAGCGTCTGCAGGCTGGGACGGTTTTCAGCGATTCGGATACCACGTCCACCGCCACCGGCAACGGCTTTAATCCCCACGGGATAACCGATCTTTTCAGCGAGTTGCACCGCTTCTTCAGCGGTATCCACGGTACCTTTTTTGCTGCCTCTACCTCTACCACTTTGGCTACCGGGTATCAGTTTCAAACCTGCCTTCGCGACGGTCTCGCGTGCTTTGACTTTATCCCCCATCGTTGCGATATTTGTGACCGTGGGCCCAATAAACGTTATCTCGTGTGCTTCACAAATTTCGGCAAATTGCGCGTCCTCAGCGAGAAAACCTGCTCCTGGATGAATCGCGTTGACGTTCGCGAAATCCGCGACTGCGATAATATTCGCATATTTGAGATAACTTTCTGCGGAGGGTGGTGGGCCGATGCAGTACGCCTCGTCGGCGCGTTTAACGTGCAACGCCTCTTCATCAGCGGTTGAGAAGATAGCGACCGTTTTAATCCCCATGTCCTTGCATGCTCGGATGATACGGACAGCGATTTCGCCGCGATTTGCTATGAGTATCTTTTTTATCATCTTTTAAAGTTCTCAGTGCTAAGGGGTAAGTGCTCAGAAAGCGTGTTTGGGAAAGCCTCTTAACGGAGAACCGATCCCTTTATATCTGTTTCACTCGGAACAACGCTTGCGAGTATTCAACCGCATCGCCATCTTCCGCAAGAATTTCTAAAATCTCACAGTTAAACGGGGCCTCCACAGGATTGTAGGTTTTCATCACTTCAAGTACCGCTACAGGTTCACCCGCACTCACAGTATCCCCGATATCTACAAAGGCCGGTTCATCCGGCGCAGCCGAACGGTAGAAGCGCGACGGCATCGGCGCGCGGATATAGGCACCCTCGTCTTGACGGCTCCCGACCGCATCCGCACTTCCTGAGGGTAACTCTGGACCGCTCGTCGCTAGGCTCGGATCGGACGGTTGTCGCGAAGAAAGTGGGTTCATACCGACGGAAGTTCCAGGAGTCCTGGAAACGTGCACTTCAAATTCGGCATCCCGAATGCGTACTTCCGTCAGGTTCGCACGATCAAGTACCGCTGCTAGCTGTTCAACGAGCTTAAGAACATCGCTGTGGTCTCGCTCGACGGATTGGGGTTGATCCTTGGATGTTTTTTGACGCATTTCTATTTTTCGTGGGTATCGGCTGTTGTCAGCCCATAACCGCTATATCCTTTCTACATATTTTCCGGTACGCGTATCCACCTTGATAAGGGTCTCATTTTGGACGAAAAGTGGCACGTTAACAACGCCGCCTGTCTCAAGTGTGGCACGTTTCGAGCCGCCGCTGACGGTATCCCCGCGTAACCCTGGATCGGTCTCAACAATTTTAAGAGCAACGAAGTTCGGGAGCTCAACCGCAAGCGGTAACTGTCCATCCATCTTGACGGTGACAGTCTCACCTTCTTTAAGGAACTTCAACTCCTCTTCAAGCAAGCTCAGCGGAAGTGTATGTTGCTCAAAAGTTTCGTTGTCCATAAACCACAAAACATCGCCATCTCGGTACATATATTGCATCTGATGGTCCATAAGCCTGACAGTTTCAACAGTCTCATTCGAGCGGAAGGTACGATCCAAAACCGCACCATCGGTGACACGCTTGATCTTCGTCCGCGCGAAGGCACTGCCCTTACCGGGCTTAACGTGTTGACAATTAACTATCGTATAAACAGTTTCATTGAGTCGGATAACCAACCCGTTACGTAAATCGTTAAGTGCTGCCATTTTTCCCTTTTTTTCGGTTATAAGTTATAAGTCAACGAAGAAAGCAAGGCAAGTGCTTGTTGCAACGCCTTGGCTCTGTGACTGATCTTGTTTTTGATGTTTTCTCCCAATTCCGCGAAAGTTTGCTCGTAACCGTCGGGCACAAACACCGGATCGTAACCAAATCCGCTTTCGCCTCTCGGTGTATGCAAGATATGTCCCTCACAAACCCCCTGAACACCTTCAGGATTAGCATCCGGATGGACAACCGCAATCGCGGCGACGAAACGCGCCCGCCGATCTGTAACACCCTCAAGTGCTTTCAGCAGTTTCGCGATGCGGATCGCATCTGTCGCATCTTCCCCTGCCCAACGTTTAGAATGGATACCCGGAGCCCCCTTAAGGGCATCGACCTCTAATCCAGCATCGTCGGCGAGCGTCAGAAGCCCTGTATATTTGGCGATGACAGACGCTTTTTTGGCGGCATTTCCCCGATACGTCTGTCTGTCCTCCACGACTTCCGGCGCGTTCGGGTAGTTCTGCAAAGAGATGACTTCTACGGGCTCACCGGCACGGTTGTGGAGCAGCTGTGTGAGTTCGCGAACTTTCCCTTGGTTATGCGTCGCCAATACAAGCTTCATCTAAATTCTCCAACATTATCCGATTCTGGAGGCGGACAAGTTGCTGAATACCCCCGACGGCAATATCTAACATCTGGTCGTAATCGCCCCGCGAAAACGGCTTTTCCTCCGCTGTCCCTTGTATTTCTATAAATTGTCCACTCCCTGTCATCACAATGTTCATATCCACATCCGCCGTTGAATCTTCTGTATAGCACAAGTCTAACAGTGCCTCACCGTCAACAAGTCCCACACTGGTTGCAGCGATGTTATCCATGATAGGGAAGCTTTGGATCCTTTTACGCTCGACAAGTTCTTGGCAAGCGTCCCAGAGCGCGATGAACGCACCCGTGATGGACGCCGTACGTGTCCCGCCATCCGCTTGTATGACATCGCAGTCAATCCAGATCGTCTGTTCTTCTAAAGCATTTAAATCTACGGCGGCGCGCAAAGAACGACCAATGAGACGTTGTATCTCTTGTGTTCTGCCACTGGGACCCCCACGAGTCATCTCACGCTGCATCCGTTCAGATGTAGAACGCGGTAGCATAGCATACTCGGCTGTTACCCAGCCCTTATTTTTGATACGCTGATCCCGCATAAACCGCGGCTGCTGATCAATAACGGAGGCAGTACAGATAACGTGTGTATCTCCAGTCGCTATGAGTGCTGAACCCTCCGCGTGTTTGATATAATGTCGTTTAATCGTTACCGGTCGCAATTCATCTGGCCGGCGTCCATCCTCTCTTGCCATCTTTCTCCTCATCTATAAGGCTTTAAGCAGATCTAATGCCTTTGTGTAACTTTTACGTTCAAGGTAATGACAGAGCATTTTCGGGGCGGTTGGCGCGAGTTTTTGATGTAGAACGTTAATGCGATCCAACTGTTCCCGTATATCTTCACCCGCCGCGATCTGATCAAACATCGTTTCTAACGCCTGCCTGAGTTCAACAGTTTGCACCGTAAGTTCCGACGTGTCTGCTGCGTCAAAAGGCTCAACTACCATCTGATGCCTCCATTTCTTGAACAGCTTTGCAAGTACGCAATGAAACATTTTTAGGGGGCGCGTCATAACCTTTCCACGCATAAGGATCAACACCCGATACCGGAACGATGCATCGCCGGTCAGCGCTCGCTGGACGTTCGCCCTCTCGAAGGGACCAAGGTAACAGCGACCATGCATTACAGTAATGATTCACCAAAACCCGTCGAAATGTACGCCCACGATTCTTTCGCGAACGATGAAGGAGATAACCGTTGAAGAAAACTAACGTTCCCGTTTTAACTTCAACGGGCACCTCACCGCTGTCATCAAAGCCGTAACTCTCCTCCGCGAAATCAAACTCGTCTGGATTCTCGTGTGCTTTCTGTGGATAGAGATAACCACGTCGGTGTGAACCGGGGAGAATCCATAGGCATCCGTTTTCTACTGTTGCATCGTCCATCGCAATCCACGCGCCGATTAAGGAGCGGTCGCGGGTCGGTATGTAAATCTCGTCCTGATGCCACGCTTGCCCCTGAAAATTGGGCGGTTTGACAAAGAGCATAGACTGCATGCACTTGACGCTCCCATCCCAATAGGGTAGGTGTGCCCCGGCTATCTGGCTCAAAATACCGCAGATCTTCGGATGCTTAACATACTTTTCAATGATGGGACTCACAAAATGCGGTTGGTGAATACAAAGAATACGGCTGATCGCTTCCGCATCGCTGACATCATCCGGCAGCGCTTTCAGATTGTCACACGGATGCCCACCTTTCGCCAACGTGACAGTGTCCTGCCGTAACTCCGTTATTTCATCCATGGCAAGCAGATCAGGCACAACGAGATAGCCGTTGTCCACAAAAAACTGGACCTGCTCTTCCGATACAATTTTGGGCACCTCAATCGGGGTACTTGCTTCAAAATTCATGGTTTTAATGATTGGGTTTCCTCTCCGATTTTTCCCGGTTCCCCCTAACGGGTGGGGACTCCTTTGCCCCATACCTCGCGCCTTACGTTATGCTATTCGGCAGAGAGTCGTTGGTCCAAAAATCGGATTTCTAATTTGTTTCAACGGGGGTTGATACCCTCCGTTTTCCGAAGCTTGCAACAACAGCGCAAGCGACTCTTGTTGTTCAACGCCTTGCGGAAGTAAAAAAATCTAAATGCGGTTGGCAAGAAACATCTCTGTTACTGCCAAGGCGAAGACAACTAACATCAGATACGCCCAGACGTTCTGGTTTTTCTCAACATCTTCTCGGTATTGTGCGACAAGTTCCGCACTCGGTTTTTCCACAACCGATTCATCCACAGTGCCTTTCAGCAGACTCGTCAATTCCTCTATATCACGGGCAGCAAGATCAGATTCCGATGTATCCACATTGACGACAAAATAGTGTACATTTCCATCAGATGTGTGTGCGGAATAGATACCTGGCACCGACGTATCCGCGTAAAAGAGGCTGTTGCGTCCGGCACCTTCCAGGGCACGCGCGTCCGGCTGCAAGCGTGTCTCAACATTGTTCGGATCAAAGATAGCGACCTCTGGACGCTTCACAGGTTCAGACCCCTCTTCAGCCCCGAAAACTTTCAATTCTACACGATCACCGATGCGATAATCTGGCGTTGCCTCCACGCTCTTAAGCGCAAGATACTTAATAGATTCATGTAGAAAGGGCAAATAAACAGCACGAATCGGTAAGTCGTTCCATTCTCTATCTATTGTAGAGGTAAAACAGAGCACACGACCTAAGTTCCCGTAAGGTTTTTCAAAGAGCGCGGGACTCCCGTCATCATAAGCCGCAATGACAGTGGCATCTTTTGTAGGTACGGCCTGAAAAATTCTGTAAAATCGCGCCTTACCGAAATCTCCGTGATTCGGTGCTTTAAAAGGAACGAAAATCGGATGATCGTACTCCACTGTGGCAACCACACGGAATTGCTCACGATTAAAGGCATCCCCGACAGCTTGCACAAAATCACAAGGCATGAGCCCATCCGCACCCCCGAGGTGCC
Organism: Candidatus Poribacteria bacterium; assembly: GCA_007571355.1. Lineage (GTDB taxonomy): Bacteria > Poribacteria > WGA-4E > WGA-4E > WGA-3G > WGA-3G. Next base: position 9,018 of record RKRO01000423.1, read on the forward strand.
GTTTATAGGTATCGGTATCTATGTTATCCCCCACGGTCACAATCAAGCCGCCACCGTTAGCGACGAAATTCTGCACGCGATCCGCCTCACCAGAAGATAACGCCGCAACATCAGCAAGAATTAGGACATCTACACGTTCAAGTGTCGCCGCATTCGGCACCGAGAAGGAGCCGGTAAAATCAATCTGCAGAGAAACCTCGCTGCCTGAGGCTAACGCCTTTTCCATGAAAAAAATTTCGTCGGTTTTGTAGCGACGGGTAGCTCGCTCCCTTTCCCGAACGGCGTGAACTTTAATGGATTGTAGGCTTTGTAACGTAAAATACCGTTTGTTGTCAACAAGGAGTGGGTCCTCCGAGAGTTCAACCCAACCGGTGTGTGTGGCTTCGTCTTGGAATTCAACGCTGAAAACAGCATCCGCAAGGTCATCGGCTTCAATATCCAGCGCAACGGTATCCATTAGGTTACCATCTATAAAAAGACGAACTTGCAGGTTTTCAACAGGTTCACCCCCAAAGTTACGGACACGCGCGACCAAACGGGAGGTTTTCTGTTCCTTCAGAACAACGGGTGGCACACGGATGCCTGTAATCGCGAGATTCTGTGGCTGCTCTGCATGGACATCTACAAAATTAATGTGGATATCGGCGCTGAGTTTATCTGTCTCAATAAAATTTTCCCATCCGCGTTTTTGCATATCACCGATAAGATAAACCTGTTTTTCGCCGATAGGCATCCCCTCCAGAATCTCATTCGCGCTTTGGAGTGCATCCAAATAGTCTGTCCGATCATTTGTGGGCACTGCCGTATTCAACGCCGTCCGAATGTGTGAAAATTCTGAACCGAGCGGTGCAACGACACGGGCAGTGTCGGACGACAGAATCAGGCAAGCCGCGTCCGCTGCATCAAGTCCATCCAAAATTTTGACCGCCGCTTTTTTAGCATCCGCAAAAACCGTCTCATATTGCATACTATAGGAGGTATCCAGAATAAGAACAACGTTGCGCTTGCCGCCGGTTTTCTGTGTAACGACAAAGGAATCGGCGAAAAATGGACGCGCAAACGCGAAACCCAGCAACGCTAACATCAGGATACGCATCAGCAGCAGCAAGAGCCGCTTCAACTGATGCCGCCGCACGTTCGTCTGATGCGACATCTGGATAAAACGGACCGTACTGAATATCAGCTGCCTTGCACGTTCTCGATTCAGTAGATGGAGAATGATCGGAATCGAGGCACCGATAACACCAGCAACTGCAAATAAGGGGGCTAAAACACCTAATCCAAACATCTTTTTTGATTTACCTTGCGGCAGCCTTAGACGGTTGTGTGTTTCGCAACCTTCCTTTCCTACATCCGCACGCCTTTCCATTTCGTGCTGCGTTTTCGTATCTGACTCCGCCCTGATAAGGGAAGAGAGGGGGTGTCTTCCTAAAAGTGTACATTTATTTTCGGATTTTTTCAGGCACTTCGGTGCCAAGTACGTAGGGGCAGGGTTCCCCCGCCCAACATTGACAGACAATGCGCATAGCTCATATTGAAACTCGCTTTACGATAAAATTAAAAAATGCCTTGCCGTTTCGCGAGGTAAGCAGCGAGTGCAAGATCAATCGGGGTCGTTGTCGTTATGATATTATAATCAATATCTGCTTGTCGGAGCGCGCGCTTATAGATATCCAGAAACGCATTGAAATTGCTCAGGTAACTTTCCCGAATCGCTTGCGGGGTTGTGATAATCTCAGCGTCCGTTTCTGAATCAATAAATCGGATCAGGGCTTCTGAGCTGCGTCCCGTCTCGAAATTAGCAAACGCAAGTTCCTGTTGCGCGAGCACATGGAAAACGATAACCTCGTGTCCTTCATAACGGAGGTGTTCCAATCCAGCAATGACTTCTTCAGGATTCTCATCATAGAGATCTGAAATAAAGAGGACCAAGCCACGTTTGGTCAGGCGTTCGGCGATCTGATGCAGCGGCGTTCCCATGCGTGTGTTTTTTGTGGTCTGTAGCGTCTCTAATGTCAATAAAATTGAATGTAGATGGGCTGTGCTACTTCGTGCCGGAAGGTACTGATGAAGTGCCGCGTCGAAGTATGCGAACCCGACCGCATCGCGCTGCTTCGCCATAAAGTAGGCGAGCGATGCGATGAGGTAACTTGAATATCTCAACTTTGTCAGTCGCGGTTGGCTGGCACCGCTCTGTTCGGCACCCCGCGTATCGGCTGGCTCCGGTTCCGTATCTGTGGGATGCAGCATAGACTCGCTCGTATCTAAGAGCAGGTAACAGTTGAGGTTCGTCTCCTCCTCAAACTGCTTAATATAGCTTGTTAACTTCTGTTTAAGAATGCTAGACCCAAGTTCGTCAACTATGAGTTTCACAAGTTCATAATCAAAAAAGGAGACATATTTCCTCATCTTCCTGAAGACTTGGCTTAGGTTGATACAGTCAGAAAACACACTTTCATAACTCTCATCATACAATACTAACATATCAATGACATCATCGAGTTTCCCTTCACTTTCCAAGCTCTGCTTCGAATCAAACAGAAGGGATGTGAAGCTCATCTTTATTTGATTTGTTTGATCATAGAGACGCTCCTGGAGCTGTGAATGGTCCTTTGTTGCAGCCGGAGGAAGATAAGGAAACAACTGAGCAAAATCCAAAGGTGATTGATCTACCAGAAGAAAAAAGATGTAGCTGTGCAATCAGTTTTGTGTGGTGCATTTTAATTCCTTGACCAATTTTGTAGTCAAGTCTTGTCTATATGCAAGCTATGAATGATGTTAATTAGTTACTCCTCCTACATTGCTTACCACTTTCATGCTCTTCCTCTTGATGCTTGAGTGATTCACCGTTCTCCTTGGCAAAGCAATCTATTTTAAAGAAAAATACTTGCAATTGTGAACAATCTCAAAATGAAAATATCAGCATCAGCATTATTAAGGGGGGAAAATTCCTCAATTTGAAAAATTCATAAAATTTTAATGGTACCCCCTATAAAGTTTATTTTAGTGCC
>RKRO01000219.1 GCA_007571355.1 Candidatus Poribacteria bacterium
CTTAGGCTATTGAGATTATCATAAAGTTCGCGTTTTGCGATATGCCACATGCGTTATTCGTCCAGATTACTGCGTAGTCTTTTTAGTCGTCAGCCTTCCTATATCTCAGTTTTCATGAAAATCAGAAATATTAGGATAAACAGAACGATATTGGTAATCAACAGTAGAAATAGATCGGGTAAGGCTCGCTTTACATTTATTCCTATATCACTTCTCTCGACGGAAAATTGGGGGAGCGTGCGCCAGTCCACTGCCCCTTTGTCCGCTGAAAACCATTGCCGCGCCCCGAACGCTTCTTTATCGTAGAAATAGTCAATCACTGTTTGTCGGTAGTGCCGTGCTGCGTCGAAAAAATCTTGGATGCTGAGAAGGTCTGTACCTGCCCAAGCTTGTGTCGCAGCATCATATACTCCTACGGGTGAGAGTTTTAACAGGGTTCTATCTATTTTCGCGGGGTGGACGAAGATGTCTTTGAGTCCTTGACTTCGGACGATCCATGTGCGTTCTGCGGTGCTGATCGTCAGCGGTACGAGGAAGCGGTAGTAATTTTGGGCGTACGGAACTTTTGATTGGGATCTCTCATCAATTTCGTCAAAGCGTGCGCCAGCCTTGTAGTCATAACGGAGTGTTGTTGAATCTTGCCTAAAGCGTTCGAAGTTGGTCCCCACCCAGCCTATGCCAAAACTTGTACTCTCTCCTGGTACCGGGTCATTCGTGAGGAACGCTTTGCGTTCTGCGTCGAAATTCTCCCATATCTGTTGAATCTGGGCAAAAACCGATTTCGTACGCGGTGCGGAATCATGCAACGGTTCAAGGGCGACAAGGATCATGTTTGGATACACCAGCACCAAAAAGCCCCAGACAAACATAGAAAACATGAGCGCGGGACCCGTCCGCCGCGCTACCGTTGAAATCAGCAAACCGATGAGGTAAAATACCGACATATACGCAACTGAGCTCAAAACAATCCCACCGATTCGGAGGAAATCAGCCGTTTTTAGGAAAATCGAACCCGTACTTGTCAGCAAAATTAGGGCAAGCGATAGGCTTATCAATAGCGGGATAAGCAGACACGCCATGGCACTCATATATTTGCCGAACAGGATGTGACTGCGACGGATGGGATGTGTCAGGAGCAGGCGTAACGTGCCGGACTCGTGTTCGCCAGCCATCGCGTCGTACGCGAAAAGTAGTGCCATTAGGCTCAGTACTACCTCAAAGACAAAGACAATATCCATTGCGAAAAAGATATTGAGAAAAGTCGTATCCGATCCATGCATTTCGGCATCCCACAGCGTTGGCACAAAGCCGTGATGAATCGCCACTTGGTTTCCCAAGCGTTTATCCAGCCCGACATTGAAGATACTCAACGGATTCGGTGCCCGGTCAACAACTATGTCTCCCACCGAATAGGTTTTCGTGTCCCGCACTTTCTGTTGATGCGTTTTGACAGCGGTATTGTAACTTTCTAAACGTTGCTCGTAATTTTTGATGAGTACAGCGGTATTTGCGACAACAAGTAATATTGTAATGAAGACTGCCGCCGCGAAGCGGAAGGTCATGAGGTTGTCAAGAAGTTCTCGGCGGATAAGTGTTAGCATTGTGAAGTGTACCCCTCTACCAGTTTACCTGTTCCGCGCTTTTTCTACAAGATTTTTAGTAGCCAATTATGGTTATTTATAACCTGAGTAGCCAGTTATGGTTATTTATAACCTGAGTTAATGCTTTTTCTTCATTAAATTTATACCATTTCTGAAAATCCAATACCTTCGCCAAAACTCGTAGGGGCGAGGTCCCCTCGCCCAGATGAAAACACAGATCCCGACGCAGCAGCACCCACAGCCTTACAAGGACACATAGCACCCAACAGCAGACGCAGAAACCCAAACCCTACGAAAGCCTGCGGAAGCCCTCTAAAGTGGATTTCAGCGTTCATCAGACACGCTACAGGGGACGAGGAAACCTTGAAGAAACACCCTATCAAAAACCCCCTACAACGGGAGGGTCTCCGCACTCTCTGAAATGTCTCTTTAATTATGGATTTTACTATAAAATAAATTAAAAAAGTGAATCCAACACTTCAATCAAGCCGAAGCCTGTCTTGAAATGTTGGGTTCATTTATACCGGGAAAGTAGATGTGTGCGTTAATGCTACGTTAGTGTACGTTGTCGAATCTCGTGCCAAGGCCCGGTGATAGCGAATGTGATTCCTGGACTCTGAATGTTCATAAAGAGGGTTGTGCCGTCAGGTGAGAACGTTGCCCCTGCGAATTCAGACATGTTGCCAGCATTGCGGGCGAATTTATAGACCTGTCCTTCCGGTGTTACGCCAATTATGAACTCTTCATTTGGCCCATCTTCACAGATGATTAAATCGCCCCAAGGTGCGACTGTCAAGTTATCCGCGTTCTCCATGAGGTTGCTGTCGTTCGGTTCGATAAAGAGTTCAAGGGTTCCGGGTTCTTGTTCTTCGCGGCTTGTGCCTTCATAAGGACTCGGTCTATATCGCCAGATTTGCCCTTTGTATGCGATCCCGCCATTTGTGCAGGCGATATAGATTTCGCTTGTGCCTTGATTGTCCCCGTACCATATCCCTTCACCGCGTGCGAACTTCGCCGCATCTTTGCCTTCCGCCCCCTGTTTGCGGAGATCATCTAAGGGCGATTCCACGTTCTCAATATCTACCCACTCGACTGCAAGTGTTTCTTCGACGGGTATCGGATTATAGGTCCATCCGAAGATTTTCTGTGTCCGACTTCGCCAGTTCCGGGTATCCGCTTCTTTGAGGTCCCGGATTTTTAGTGCTTGCAGCTTGCCCCCTGCAGCGAGTTCCGCTGGTATGTCGGGAATAAACCGATAAATTAAACTATCCCCTCTGTCTTCCGTTTGATAGACGATACCGGTTTTCGGGTCAACAGCGATTGCTTCATGGTTGAAACGTCCCATCGCTTTTAACGGGATCGGATCGGCTAATTTTATGTCTGCAGAGACCGGTACTTCAAAATTATAGCCGTGGTCTGCTTCATAAGTGTTCTCTTTTTCGGACTTCTGTACCGTCTCTTCGCAAGTGACCCACGTATTCCAAGGTGTTAATCCACCGGCACAATTACGGATCGTCCCTGTCAGGCTTAGGAAGTGTTTCTCGAGCGTCTTTGTGCGTGTATCATAGACGAGGGTCGTCGTCCCGCCGAGGCAGGGGAGTTCGCCGGAGCCAGCGTCATAAAATCTATCGATGGCCGCGCGTTCGATTTTTTCGTTGTTCCATCCGAAGGGGCCGACGGTTTTGGCGGTAGCGACTAATTCGTGATTTCGGACGAGGATCGTTTTGCCATTAGGCCCCGGGAAAGCCGCCATGCCGTCGTGTCCACCGGGTACCCAGAGTCCGTCGTCCATCTGTTCGCCGGTTCTCGAAAAAGCGTGGGCGGTAAAGCCTTCGGGGAGATCCAGAAGTCGGTTTGCGCTCGGCATGAATTCAAAGGGGGGTTCAGGTCTAAAGCCTGGTACCTTCTGGATTAATGTT
>RKRO01000420.1 GCA_007571355.1 Candidatus Poribacteria bacterium
CATCTATTCAAAAGTTTGTCAACCATTTTTTTAATTTTCACACAGAATTTAACAAAATTGAGAAAATAGCAGCGCAGGTACAACTTTCTTAAATTTTGACGCATGCACAAGTCAGATATTCCATCGTGTTTCTGATATAAAATGTGTAAAATTTCGCTCAATATTTTAACAATTTGTGATAGAATCTAAACTCAAAATTTTTCCGACGGAAAAGTCGCCAAAGATTCATCAGGATTCAGATTCAAAAAAGGGTGAGCCTCGGAATCTCATCTGCCTGTTGCAGTTTCCGCACTGCATCGGCAATATCATCAACGAGAACTTGTCTCATCGCCGTGAAATCCTCACCCGTTTGTCGTAGCACGTAAGCAGGGTTAAACGTCGCCATCGCGTAAGGCGCGTACTGCGTATCAGTGAACCAGATACCCCGTTCTTCGGTAATGCGGAAACTCCGACGGATAAGGACTTTCGCAGCAGGCGCGCCCATACAGAGGATAACGGACGGTTGGACTAAGGTGAGCTCTCCATCAAGCCACTTCGCGCACGCCTTGATTTCTGAGGCTTTCGGCGGCCGGTTTTTCAACCTGCCGCCTTTAGAACTTGCCGCCCGACACTTAATGATGTTCGTGAGCCAGATGTCATTGCGTGTTAAATCATTCGCTGTCAGGACTTCATCAAGCAAATTCCCGGTAGGTCCCGAAAAGGGAAGTGTCGTGTGGTTATCTGCAGCGGATGGCCCCTCTGCGACAAGTACCAATTTTGTCATAACATCGCCACTTCCGAAAACGACATTCGCGCGTGTCTCCGCTAATTCGCAATCCGTACAAACACTTGCTCGCGTCTTGAGGGTTTGCATTTGACTCTGAAGCGTGTCCATGTTTTGTGTTCCATACCCCTGAAATTAAACGGTACTGCCTGAAGTTTTCGCAAAGTGAATGCTGGTATGGACTAACTGCCCGGGGTGTGGCTGCGTAAATGTCAACTGATATATCGGTTTGTCCCAACTGTACTGGTAATCGCTGCCATAAGTTGCGACGCTTATCGGCAAGTAATCCTCTGGCACATGAATGAAACAGGTGCCTTCAGCCTGTCTAAGCGGTTTGCAAACAAGCAGAAAACTTTGGCTATGAGGATCCCAACCGGCAGACAAGATATCAGCACTGCCTTGTGTATAATGCATATCGGTTGCAAGCAATTGAGGCACGTCCTGTTCTTCACGGAAACAGAGGAGTTTAGCAGATCGCGGTGGAATATTCAATAGGTTTACACTTTGCGAAACCTTCCCGAGGTATTGACGCATCCAAAAGTCATGGACGAGGAAATCCTCCGATTCGGATGCTCCCAGGGCAGCGAGATTAAAATAAACGTCATCTTCGTGGTCGTTCCAATTGAAAATAGCAGCGAGATACCATGTTTCATAGGGTGCAGAAACAGGTAGACACCAAATCCGGGGAAAGGGTTCATCGTAAAGGTCTACAGGTGTGGCCGGCTCTCCTATAAGCGGAAAGATTTTTGCTAAGGATGCTGCCCGCGATGCCGTAAACGTTGCAATTGGGTCTGCACAGAAAACCGCGCTCCCGCTGAGCGCAGCAGCAGTCAACTCAACAATTACTTCGTTGACAGGACGGGGTTCATCAACAAAAATTTCACCAAAAAGATGTTGCCAGAGGATGTTATGTTCTCGTAGATGCGCTGCATATCTGGTCAGGCGATGTTTTATACCACGTTGATGATGCCACTGATCGCTGACACGGTTAGAAGCACCGGCGGTCGAAAACGCGGAATTGAGAAGCGGGGCGTTGATGTCAATACAGCCGCGGCAGACACCTGAGATGGCGTTGTATCCTGCAAGCAGGACTCTCTCTTTTCGCAAACCGTTCTCCAAACATGCTGCATCAACTGTATCCCTCAAAAATTCTACAGCAGAACGATAGAGTTGTAAGGCAGTGAGGGTGTTGTCATGCCATTGCAAATCGTGTAAAATATGGGTCAGCCCAATTGTGTATCCTGTGAAATCCACATTAATAAATGAACATCCGCAATTGCTCACAATATATTTAATCTGTTCACGAATCTGCTCTTGTACTTCAGGGTGTGACATATCCAAGAGCGCGACTTCTTTACCGGTCTCCGGCAGATGGATTGTAGCAGGTTTGTATCCGTTGCGTTCGGTATGCCTGCGTGAGCGTCTTTTCCTATTCTGATTGTTAGATTGTCTCTGTATACAGCGGTCTGGATGGTTCTGCACCAATTTTGAATCAAGTTCGATACAGAACGGATTGATTCGGACCCCTACCTTGAATCCTGTCTCTTGAACTTTTTTTTGTATCGTCTCGGCTTCCTCTGCGCTCTGCAGTCCAGATACTGTATCCACTTGAATACAATTGACCCCCCCCGGGTATTTGGGTTGAAACAGCGGGTGCTCTGCGATTGCGTCTATCTGATTTAAAACGGTATCCGCGTTAAAGGGTGCGGATGTGTCGGCAAATGTCCACGCAGTAAGAGGCGAACGGAGAACTTGCGTGTTTGGGTGCTTTACTTTGTTACTGTATTGTGCCGCTAAAACAGTCGTATAGTGCTCATAAGCAGCCTTAGCACCACCGGTAAAATTGATATAGATTGTCTCAGAAATGATTTCTGCGCCAGCGTCGCACTGCTGTTCACACTGATGATAGAGTTTCCAAGGGTTAACACTGGAACCCGTCTTCGTACTGGATTGTGAACTGCGTCTACTATTGCCTTGACAACCGACTTGGATTCGGGGCCACCATTTCTCATTCGTCAGGAACCCGAAAACAAGAGCCTTGCCACTTTCTGTATCGTGAAGGATACCATCGTAACTTGGATGCATAGTATCGGTCTCGCTCAAGAGGAATCCATCATAGAGTTTTTTACGGACTCCTGGAGAGACAGGCGGCATATTAATAAAAAGGTGACAATCCGTTGGTGTTTTACCGAGCAATACGGCACCACGGTTTTCGGAAACACCAAGCACCGTAACGCTGTCAAGTTGCAACGGTTCAGGTTTTAAGTTTTCAATACCAACTTTGAGATGTATGGCGGGATGAGCGTTATAACAATTGAGGTAGGTATTTATCCGAATGCCCTTATCTGTCTCTTCGAATGAAAAGCGGACCTGATGATAATCACCGAAGGCATCGGTTTTGGGCAGATCGGTAATAAATTCGCGGGTGCCAGCGTCTTCAGTTTTGATGACGCTGCCGTCGTTAAGGGTAATTGCTGTACAACCGTTTCGGATAATAGTGTCCCCGCGTTCATCAATATAATCCCAAGTTCCTTTTGAAAGGTTAAATTTAATCTCAAATTTGTTGTGTTTTATCACAGCGAGGTTCCCCTGCCGTGAGACTGCTACATCATCTGATCTCATCCATCAATTTCCTTTTCTTGTCCCACAGTTTGGATAATGAAGTCATATTGAGTAAACCATAGAAATGTAGTAAAATAGTAGAAGAAAAGGCGATACTTTACGTTCCTTTATTTTCACTTTTGATATCTTCTTAC
>RKRO01000221.1 GCA_007571355.1 Candidatus Poribacteria bacterium
AGATTCCCCGAAAAACGGCGATTTTTAGAAACCCAACCCCCCTTGATCCCCCCTTATCAGGGGGGTAGGGAGACGCTCAAAGGCCAACCCCTCTTGAAGAAACACCCCAGCAAAAACACCGCCCTTAATCAGGGGGTAGGGAGACGCTCAAAGGCCAACCCCCCTTGATCCCCCCTTATCAGAGGGGTAGGGAGACGCTCAGGGGAAAAGTGCCTGCTTTAAGTCTTTATCAAACTCGCGTTATAAAGAAACTTGACACTTTCCCGAGTGTGGTATACAATGAATGCCAAGTCAGGTCTAATTTATACGGAGGGTTCTTATGTCAACCATCGAAAAAGTTTTTGATTCCCCAGGTCCACAACCCAACGGCATGCAAGCCACCGAAGATGGACTCTGGATTCTCGATCAGCAGACTAACGAAGTGCATCTCGTCTCATATCAGGGCGATGTAAAGAAGACGCTCACCACCGACTCCGATAGAGGCAGCGGTATCACAGATACAGGCGACACGCTCTGGCTCGCGTCTACCTATAGCTGCGAAATCCTTTCAACCGATCCAGAAACCGGCAAAACTCTCGCCGCTTTCGACACACCCGGCGCAGGACAGACAGGCGCGCACGGTTTAGAATGGCGAGATAACAAACTTTGGATCGCAGTGCCCCCTTCCGCCACTATCTATCAGGTAGATGTTGAAGACGGGTTTAAAGTCATTCATACGCTCCCGGCTCCCGGTGACCGCCCCCACGGGATCGCATGGATCGGCGACAATCTCTGGTGTGTCGAGACCAACCATCGCGCCATCTTTCATCTTGACCCAGCAGACGGTAAGCACCTCAACAAAATCGAGATACCGGAACCGCACCCGGAACCGCACGGAATGACCTACTGGGACGGATATTTCTGGTATTGCGATGCCCATACGACAGCGGTGTGCCGAGTGGCACTATCCTAAAACTGATGAAAACTATCGGTCGACTTCTGAACATGAAAAAAAATAACGCCGCGATGAATATGGCAATTGACGAAGCGATCCTACGCGCGCAGAAGGAACAGCCAACCCCGACGCTGCGTTTCTACGGTTGGACGCGACCCGCCTTCAGTTTCGGCTATTTCCAAAATATCGCCGAAGAGGTTGACATAGATGCATGCCGCGCAGACGGCATCGAACTCGTTAAACGGATGACCGGCGGCGGAACAGTCGTACACGGCTGGGAACTGACCTATACCCTGATTCTGCCACGTAGTGACGGAGAGATCAGTGTCGCCAGCGCATACCAACGTATCGGTCAATCGCTCACCCAAGCGTTCCAGAAACTCAGTATCCCTGCACAATGCTATGCCAGCTGTCCAGATACCTCCGAACCCCCCCCGAATATATGTCTAACGAATCCCGCTGAACACGATGTCATGTCGGATCAAAATAAAAAGTTAGCAGGTGTTTCTGTCAGGCGGAACCGATATGGGATCATGTTCCAAGGCTATGTCTCCTTGGATATGCCATCACCTGAAATCCTTACGCGCGTCTCAAAGGATCCAGTTACCCAGCAGATGTTACACGAAAAATCGACGGCTATTAATACAGACGGACGTTCTATAACCCGAAACGCACTTATTCAAGCAATATCTGAAACATTTGACCTCGGAATTGCGTTTCATTTAGGAAAACTGTCGACGGTGGAACGGGCACAGGCAAAAACCTTGGCGGAGATCAAGTATGCTACAAGTGCGTGGAATTTTGAATGAAATAATACCATTTCTGAATAAGTGCCTATCATAACGAGAGACTGGTTTGTAGTGGTGCAATTCATTGAGTCCCTTATATGCGGAGATCTCGTAGCACTCCAAAATCTCTATAATGTCACTTTATTTTTTAAATTTAGTATAACATTAGCAAATAGTGACGAAACCGTAGCCCGTAATGAAATGGAGGGCGGCTATACGGAAAGGCCCGCCAATATCTAAACCGGCCTTACCGAACCGCAAGGAAAATTAAAAAGACTGTTATTATTCCGCAGGGCGCGTTTATCATGGGGACCGATATCGAACCGTTCTATGGAACCGCCTTAGTCACTGCTGAACACGCGAAACTCGACGAAGCACCCATCCACATACGTTTTTTGGAGGCGTATTTCATTGAACGGTATCCCGTAACAAACGCCGAGTATGCCGTCTTCGTGCAGGAAATGGATTATCCACCACCCCCTCACTGGAAAAACAGCAACTTCGCATCTGAAAACCCCAATCTACCTGTTGTTCATGTGAGTTGGCACGATAGTGCCGCTTATGCCCAATGGGCGGGCAAACGGCTACCAACAGAAGCAGAATGGGAGAAAGCGTGTCGAGGTCCCGACGGACGGATTTATCCGTGGGGCAATATCTTTGTGCCTGATGACCCTGACTCTACAGAAACAGTCGAGATTCTGACAGCGTACCTCACACCTGTAGGTATCCGTCCTTCCACGGCAAGTCCTTACGGGGTCGGCGAGGCTGCAGGAAATGTGTGGGAATGGACTGCCGATTGGTATCAACCCTATCCCGACCCGAAACGTAAGACAAGTAGACAGGCAACTGATGAAAAACATAAGGCACTACGGGGCGGTTCATGGTTGGAAGTCCGTGATGGCACAGCAGAGCGTTATTTCCGATGCGCCAACCGTCTACACGCACCCCCAGACTATCGCGCAGGAAACATCGGTTTTCGCTGTGTTCGCGAGGTACCACCCGGGAGAGCAGAATCGGTACATGTGCCGATAGCGCCGCTTGTTGACTATGTAAAAAAGAAGAAACTCGCTAATTTACGTCTCCTGCAAAAAAGGACACAAAAGAACAGTCTCAAAGATGTGTTGATCGCTACCCTCCTCATCGGGGGTGCAACCTACTGCGTTGTCCGAGAACCCGAGTTGGTATTAGGGGGAACGATCGTCGGTATCATCGGTAGCGGTTTCCTTTTTAGTGCAAGCGTAAATTTTTGGCGGAGATGGCGCGCCGGACGTCAAGCAAAGCAAGTGGACTCCGAAAACTTTTCGCCGCTTCTTTCCGATAACTGAATTGCCTTGTAGGAGGGGTTTGAAACCCCGATTTCCCAGAAAATGTTGACCAGATTTTCAATTCAGTGTAAACTTTTCCTAAACGACAACATCCTTTGGGGGACATGATGAACCCGCTATGTTTAGAACACTGTTTGACCGAAACAGAAAAACAGCAATTTGATGAAGACGGCTTTTTCGTGGTTGAAAATGCAATCTCGCAAGAAAGGGTCGAGAAGTTGATTGCCGCTGTCGATCGAGTCGGCGCAGAGCATCTCGGTAAAACTGAACTCCCACCGGACGCAAGGTTCAACCTCCTCGATTTCGTCGGTAGAGATGAAAGTTTCATCGAACTCCTCGATTGGCACACCACATTCCCGAAGGTGTGGGGGATTCTCGGATGGAACATCAAACTCTACCACTCACATTTTATTGTCATGCCGCCGCTGCCACCTGAAGAACATGATAAACCGAAACGACTCGGATGGCACCAAGACAGTGGAAGACTCAACATCGAATTAGAAGGTAACCCGCGCCCACGTGTATCACTGAAAGTCGCCTATTTCCTGACAGATACATCTGTCCCCGGACGCGGCAACTTTTCTGTGATACCGGGCAGTCATCAATTCAATACGGTAGAGATGCCAGAAGATAGTACTGCGGATCCTGAGAATGCCACACCAGTGTTCGCAAAACCTGGAACCGCTGTCTTTTTCGATCGCAGGCTTTGGCACGCAGCAGGACGCAATACCTCCGACATCGTCCGAAAGGTACTCTTCTACGGCTATAGTTATCGGTGGCTCCAACCTCGTGACGATATGACCGTAGAACACTTCATGGAAAACGCCGACCCCATCCGACAGCAGATCATGGGTAAAAGTACGGGTGGACACGGCTACACGTCCCCGGGCGAAAAAGATGTTCCACTCCGCGCCTGGATTCAAGAACACCTCGGCTCCGAAGCCGTCGCACGCTAACAAAGGCACAACGGGTGGGCAACGGTGCCCACCCTCAACCATCCGAAATATCCCGTCTCCGAGGAATCATGCATTTTTTTGGCAATCTGGATCAAAAAAATTGTATACTTTTTAGTGAACACAATCGTCCACAATCTTTCGATATACCGAGAACAGAGGTTGCCAAAATCATGAAAAGTTTCTTTTGCCTGCTGGCGGTCTTCCTCGCCCCAGCGATAGCCTTCTCACAAACGGAGGCAATCCAAGGAACCGTCTACAACAAAAATACAAAAGAACCGTTAGCAGGCGCAGAGGTACAGATTCTTCAAACAGATACACGTCAAAAAACCGATGAAAACGGAAAATTCGTATTCAGCGACATCCCTGACGGCACTTACACCTTAGTAACCACGGTTCCCGAAACAGAGTTCATACAACGAACCGTCGTTATCGTTGCATCAGGCGTAGCGAAAGAAACTGAAATCTATGTCGAAACCGGACAGTATCGACTCGAAGGTATAACCGTAACGGACAAACGTGAACCCAAAACTGTCAGCAAAAAAAGCATTCAAGCCCAAGAAATCACACGTCTACCTGGCACAGCTGGTGATGCGCTGCGCGCGCTTCCAGCCATTCCCGGGATCGGCGTGGCAAACGATTTTAGCGGCGCGCTCTATATCCGCGGCGGCTCCGATGAAGATAATCTCTACTACTTTGACCGAGTACCCGTCGGCTATCCGTACCATTTTGGCGGGCTCGTCTCGTCATTGAGCTCCGAAATTATTGACAGAATTGAGGTCTACGCTGGCGGTTATGGCGCCGAGTACGGGGTGGATTCCCAAGCCGTGATTGACATCTATTCACAGAACGATAGTCCAGCGAATTTACGTGGAAAATTTAATCTCAACCTCCTCTACTCAGAGGGGCTCCTCCAAGGCAAAATCGGTGAAAACGGGTTCTGGTACGCCGCAGGACGCAGAAGCTACATCGACTTATTTGTCGGATCCTTCTCCTTTGATGTCGGGGCAATCACAGCGTTGCCTCGTTTTTGGGACTATCAAATCAAGACAGGATACGATCTCAGCGAAAAACATCAACTCTTTTTTAATCTTTTCGCATCCGGCGACCAGTTTGCACTTACATTAGATGGCGAAGATGTAGACCAAGATTTTAGAGGCAATACCAGTTTTGAAAGCGGTTTTGAAGGCGCTGGGATTCACCTCCGATCCTTCCTCACAGAACGCCTCACCTCCTTTTTATCGATCACCCGCTCCGACTTCCTATTTGATGTCAATTTTGGACCAGCACTCTCTCTTAATATTGACGCACCGAGTTACACGCTCCGCGAAGACATTACTTATGCGTTAAACCCGAAACACCGTTTAGAAACCGGGTTAATCCTTGGACTTGAACCGGGGCAGGTCACGGGGACTTTCACCCGGATCCCGGATGAGGGCGAGGTTGAGTACGATATCCGATTCGAGGAAAAAATTGAATTAGACGAGTACGTGCGCGGCCAACGTATTGAAGGCTACTTACAAGACAGATATGCCGTGCTCCCCTTTTTATCTGCTGTGTTTGGCATCCGTTTCGACTATTTCAACCGTACCGATGAACTTTCTATCCAGCCGCGCGGTAGCCTGTTCATAGAACTTCCGAATACCTCCGAAATTCAATTTTCTTACGGCGTTTATAACCAGACCCCGATCCCAGCACTCCTCTCACCGACCATCGGCAACCCTGCCCTGAAATCAAGCAGCGCAAACCACTATATCCTCGAACTCAGACGACAGCTCTCGGAAGATACAGAAATCGAAATGGCGGCCTACTATAAAGACCTGGCAGGGATCGCAACAGTTGACGAAGAATTCGCTTATCTCAATCAAGGTGTAGGCTACGCACAAGGCACCGAAATTTTTCTCAGACATCGCCGCGACGATCGGTTCTTTGGCTGGATATCCTACGCGTATGCGCAGTCTAAACGCCGAGACCGTGACGGCGAACCCTATCGCCTCTATTCGTTTGACCAGACACACGTCGCTACAGTCGCTGCAAGTTATAACCTGACCCCAACATGGGAATTCGGCGCGAAATGGCAATACCGAAGCGGGAACCCTTATACGCCTTGCGTCGGCGCAACAATCCAGTTCGATCCTCGCAATGGCGAGCCGATCTATATCCCTACCTACGCCGAAACAAACTCCGATCGGTTACCAGCATACCACAGGCTTGATCTTCGCGTCAGCAAAACCTTCCAATTTAGTTCGTGGAATCTCGGTGTTTTCCTTGAACTTTTAAATACGTACAATAGACCAAACCTGTTGGATTTCAATTACAGCGACGATTGTGCAACACGGGACGATATCAATCAGTTGCCAATTCTTCCTTATCTCGGAATTACAGCGGAATTTTAACGCTATATCCTTGTTGTCTAAAGACTCTACTTACCACGTTAAATCGAAATATCCAGGAAACAGGATGTTGAAAAAAATACTGATCCTTCTAATTTGCCTCATGCCACTCGGTGCTTTTGCCCAAACTGATGACACCCCTGCATCAGAACCGGTAGAAGGTGAAGATGAGGGTATTGTTACGACATTAGCCCCTATAACGGTTGAGGGCAAACGGATAGAAAAAAAATCAAGACAGACTTTGCACGGAGCATTACTCAAGAGAACACCAGGCAGCGCAGGCGATCCACTTCGCGGCATAGCACGACTCCCAAGTGTCGCAACTATAAACGACTTTTTCGGCGTTCTTTCTGTACGTGGAGGGGCCCCCGGAGATAACCTCTATTACTTTGACCGACTCCCGTTAGGATACCCGTATCATCTCCTCGGCATTGTCTCAGTCGTCAGTTCCGAAGTTATTGGAGAAGTTGACGTGTACCCGGGTGGTTTTGGTGCTGAATTCGGCGCAGACGCACAAGCAGTCATTAACATCCATTCCGTTCCCAAAAATAAGGAAGCTTTAGGCCGGTTCGATGGAACAATAAAACCCAGTTTCATCTATTCTGAAATCTTCTTCAATGGGGCTTTTGACTTTAGCAACCAAACTGAAAATCCAAAAGATCATGAGATCAACAAAATCAACGAAACATCGGTGCGGAACGACGCTGACTATTTAGACAAAGCGTTAAGCAAACATGGGTATTGGTACGCTTTTGGCAGACTTAGCTACTTGGAGCCACTCTTTGAATTGGCATCACGCTTAGTAGCCGTAGAAGATCTCGTACGGCAGGTACCCCGTTTTTGGAGTTATCAGTTAAAAGGCGTTTACAAACTTAACCGCGCTCATGGCATCATTCTTAACGCAGTCACCGCGTATGATGCGTTTAAATTACAATTGGGCGCACAAGAAGTCCATGATAGCGATGTCCAAGGCCCTTTAAACTCACAAAACCCGTTTGATGTTCAAGGGATCCATCTTTACTCTCAACTTTTGCCGCAATTCCGGTCAATCCTATCACTAACCCGTTCATTCTCTGAAAACGAAATAGCTTTTGGTGAAGAATACTACTATCGTACAGCATCATCTCGCTATGCGCTTCGGAATGATTTTATCTATACGACACCCTCAGAAAAAACCAATCTGGAATTCGGCTACTTGCTGTCAAGCAATCCATCAACGGTTATCAGCCACGGCGCGCGTCGCCCTGAAGAGGGAGACCCAGATTATCAGTTCCGGATCCGTCAGAACTTTAAAACAGTCGATGTTACAGAAACCCGAAACTTCCACAGTTTAGAAGGGTACCTCCAATCTCAACACAACTTTCTTTCTTCTAAATATCTGAGATTTTTCGGGACGATCGGAATGCGAGCGAGTTACTTTGATCTTACAGATAGCCTCTCATTGCAACCCCGCGGACAGCTGCGTCTCGACCTCCCGCGAGAAACAACGCTCTACTTCAGCTATGGACACTACGCACAGAACCCACGCTTAGAGCAGACGATCCTTGGTGTAACACCAAATCCAGACCTTGAACCGAGTCTCGCAACGCATTACATCCTTGAGTTGAAACAACAGCTGGAGTTCGGGGCAAAAGTACATCTTGCAGGCTACTACAAAACACTCCGTAACCTTATTAGATACAATGAAGATGAAAAGCAATATCAGAACGGTCAGACAGGTTTTGTACGTGGATTTGAAGCCTCTTTAGAATACGAATTCTCTAAAACTTTTAACGGTTGGATAGCATACGCATACACGATCTCCAAGCGTCGAGATTTCTCTGAAAAATTCCATCGTTTCTATACCTACAACAGTCCGCACGTACTGACGCTCGCGACGAGTTACAGCGCGCCACCCAAATTGCTCGTCTCAATTCCGCTCATCAAAACCTTAGACATAAACGCGAAGTGGCAATACCAGAGCGGTGTGCTTTACGCCCCATTAACAGGTCGAGCGATCTTCACGAACTTCCGGACGAAGGAGATGAAATGGCAACCCCTCTATGGAGAATGGACACGCACCACGCCCTATCATCGGTTAGACTTGAGTCTCTACTTCCAATTATTCGGCGGTTTAGCGGATCAAGACTGGAAATTAGGGTTCGCACTTGAGGTTTGGAATGTCTATAACCGAAACAATATACTTGAAGTCCGCTATAGCCCGAATTTTACGAAAGAAGAACCCATCTCACAATTGCCGATTATCCCATTCGTCGCAATGGTGTTGGAATTTTGATAATCCCGCGAAATTTATATAGTCCAATTTGCCGCCTTTTTCGTCTTTATAAAAATAGACTCTTTCCCCAAAGGAGGCAAAGTTCTTGAACAGACCTATATTATCTTCTCTACGGCAGTTCCCCAAAATCGTCATTTCTCTCTTCTGCATTGCGCTGTTGAACGCCATTGTCGTCAACGTTTATGCCGAGTTAGACACCAAACAAATTAAGGCATACGGCACATATCAGAGCGTCGAGATTGACGGCGATCTAACAGAAGAAGATTGGCAGCACGCTGAATCAATGAACGAATTCACGCAAGTGGAACCCAACGAAGGCGAGAACATTACCGAAGCAACAGAACTTCGGATCCTCTACGATGAGGAGAACATTTACTTCGGTTTTACCTGTTACGATTCGGATATGTCTAAACTCATCGCAAATGAGATGCGACGCGATGCCCGCGACCTACACGAAAACGACAACGTTTTTGTGCTGCTCGATACATATAACGACAAGCGGAGCGGTTTTTTCTTCCGCCTCAATCCACTCGGCGCCATACAAGACAGAGCCATCACCAACAGCGGCGATACAATGAACACAGACTGGGATGCCGTTGTGGAATGCCAGTCCAAAATCAACGATTCCTATTGGACCGCTGAGATCAGCATCCCCTTCAGCCAACTCCGATTTGAGAAGAACGATCCCATGACGTGGGGTATCAATGCCGGGCGCGGGATCGCACGCCATCAAGAAGAAGGAATATGGATGCCTGTTCCCGCTTCTTACGGCGGCAGAGCAAAATACCGGACGGCACACGTCGGCAGCCTCGTCGGTCTCGAAGGGATTGCACCCTCTCGAAACTTAGAAATACTGCCCTACCTTTTACCCGGAATTACGCAAGTCAGCAATGACGACGCAACGCTCGAAACGAAGCGTGAATTCAAACTCGGCTTTGATACCAAATACGGGATTACATCAAATCTAACCGCAGATGCAACCTTTAACACTGACTTCGCACAAGTCGAAGCAGATGAAGAACAGGTAAATCTTACCCGATTTAGTCTCTTTTTCCCTGAAAAACGGCCTTTCTTTTTGGAGGGTGCAGGGCTTTTCGATTTCGGCGTGCCACGAACCAGCTTCCGAAGACCCCCGCCAATGCTCCTTTTCTACAGCAGACGGATTGGACTCGCAGAAGGAAACGCAATCCCCATTATCTTTGGCGGAAAAACAAGTGGGAAAATTGGTTCTTACGGCGTAGGGATCCTCAATGTGCTCACAGATAAATTTTACGATGACAGCACAGAAGATGATCCAATTGATATTCCACGTACCAATTACGCTGTCGTACGAATTACAAAAGACATCGCTTCAGGCTCACGTATCGGACTGATCACCGTCAACAAAGACGAAATTGGAAACTACAATCGCGCAGGTGGTTTCGATTTTGAATACCGCCCCAATGACAACTTGGATGTGCGAGGCTTGTGGTCCCGAACATTTGAATCAGACGCAACTGGACAGAATAATGCATGGTACATCGGTTCCAATTGGCGGAGCAGGTACTTTCGGGTAGAGGGTTCCTATACCGATATTGGCGACGGTTTTAACCCCGCTGTCGGATATGTCAGACGCACCGGTATACGACACATTCGCGGTGAATCCCGTTGGGTCCCGATGCCACAAAAATTCGGCATTCGACAAATTTGGACCGGGCCAGAGATGGACTATATCCTCAATCACAACAACGAATTAGAAGAATGGGACATCTCATACACCAACTGGTTTGAGTTCAGTTCAGGGGATTCCATTTTTTTTAATGTCGGGCGCAGCTTCGAGCGATTGGACGAAGTTTTCGACTTTCGGGATGGCATACAGATTCCAATAGGCGACTACTATACGAACTCGTTTGGCTTCCGCGCCTCCAGCAGTGATAACCGACCCATCAGTACAAGCATCGGTGGCGGCATCAAAGATTTCTATCGAGGCGGGGTCCGTACGGCATACTTACAAACCACTCTCAAACCGAACGGACATATAAGCGTAAGCGCAGAGTACCAACTTAACCAGATAGTAGACCTACCGACTGCCTATTTTACCGATAGACAACCTCGCCCCGTTTACGTTAACCTTTTCAGAGGGAGGTTAGACTACTCTTTTACGACAGGACTCTTTGCAAAACTCTTTGCGCAATGGAACGCAGAAACTGACGTGGTATCTACCAATTTCGTGATTAATTACATCTATCGCCCAGGAAGCGACTTCTATTTTGTTTTCAACCAGACCTACGATACCGACGGCACCACAAAAACCGTCTTACTCGATTCGACTATCGTCGCAAAAATGACCTATTGGTGGAATCCTTAAGTCAATTGTTAATATCTCAAAAGAGTTCTACACACTTTTGAGACTAAAGGAGAACCGTATGATTTACAGACAATGGTATTTTACATTGTTATTGGTTATCTTGGTTTCGCTCTGGATGGGAAACAGTGTCGCAGCAAATTCAACCGCTACTGGTACTGTTTTTCTGGATGCAAATAGAAATCAGGTAATGGACAATAATGAGAAAGGGATATCTGGGGTTCGCGTCTCTAATGGGCAGGATGTTGTCCAAACCGATGAAAACGGAAAATATGCACTCACAGTCAGTGATGACACTATCATTTTCGTCATTAAACCTCGTGGCTATATGACACCGATTGATAAAAACCGACTCCCGAAGTTTTATTACATTCACAAACCACTCGGCTCACCAGATGGATTGGGGTATGCCGGTGTCGCACCAACGGGACCGTTACCGGAGTCGATTGATTTTCCCCTCACTGAACAGTCCGAACCTGACACCTTCAAGGCACTCGTCTTCGGGGATACACAACCCAGTAATATGCAAGAGATTGAGTGGTTGGCTCATGATGTGGTTGAAGAAGTTATTGGAACTGAGGCAGTGTTTGGCCTCAGCCTTGGTGATTTGGTAGGTGATGATCTAAACTTATTCGATCCCCTTAACGAGGTGATGGCTACCGTTGGGATCCCGTGGTACAACGTCTACGGTAACCATGATATGAACCGTCTTGCTAAAGTTGACCGCTTCGCCGATGAGACCTTTGAACGCGTTTATGGTCCCACTTCTTATTCCTATGATTGGGGCCCCGTCCACTTCATCATTATTGACAATGTACATTGGTCCCGTGATGAGGAGAATAAAGTTATTTACTTCAGTGAGGTAGGAGAGCGGCAGTTGACGTTCATTCGCAACGATCTCGCTTTTGTGCCGAAAGATCAACTTGTTGTGATATCCATGCATATTCCA
>RKRO01000267.1 GCA_007571355.1 Candidatus Poribacteria bacterium
GTCGTAAACCGATGTAAAAAAAATCTAATTGGAAACAGATTATCTGAAGGAATAGGAGGTTTTAGGTATGGGTTCACAAGTAAAAATGCTGAAACTAACGAAGAAAATCAAGAACAAATCAAGTCCGTTAATTGGAAAAAGGGCCTCTTCAGATTAACGCTCGTTTTCTCTGTTCTATTTGGCGTTTTTGCTGCATTCGCTAATGGGGAAACCCGAAATTCATACTTAGGGTTTCTGGAGAGTTTTTTCATATTTTTTGGGCTAACTTGGTTAATTTATTTCTCCGTAGGTTTTGTCATCAGAGGTTTCGAAAGTAAAAAATAGTCGTAAACCGATGTAAAAAAAATCTAATTGGAAACAGATTATCTGAAGGAATAGGAGGTTTTAGGTATGGCTACAGATATTCGTGAAGAGACCAATCTTCGTCTTACGAGACGCACGTTTTTAGGGAAAACGGTGCGGAGTGTCGGATCGCTTGCGCTTGCATCTTTACTGACACCCTCAATTATCAATGCTGCCCCAGAGATTGAGAGATGGCCGGGAATTATTACTGAACCACATGTGCCCCCCAAGGCAAAAACTATTATTCATCTCTGTATGGCGGGCGGTCCCTCACATTTGGAGACTTTGGACTACAAACCGAAATTGGCGGAATTGCACGGGCAACCGATGCCAAAGTCTTTCACTGAAGGACAACCGATTGCACAGCTCCAGGGCCAAGCAAATAGACTCAAATGCTTAGGTCCCACACACGAATTTCAGAAATTCGGGGAATCCGGTCAAGAGATGAGCACGGCGTTTCCACATATCGGGAGCCTCGCCGACGATATCTGTATCGTGCGTTCCCTGAAAACCGAGCAGATTAACCACGACCCAGCACACACCTTCATGAACACCGGCACTGCGATCGCTGGTAGACCGAGCATGGGGTCGTGGCTGCTCTACGGCCTTGGGAGTGAAAACGAGAACCTACCGGGTTATGTTGTCTTAATCTCCTCTGGCGGTGGACAGGACCAACCGATTGCAACGCGGCAGTGGCATAGCGGATTCCTTCCGGGGCAGTTTCAAGGCGTGCAGTTCCACTCAACCGGGGATCCTGTTCACTATGTCGCCAATCCTAGCGGTGTAGACACAGAGCAGCAGCGCGACGTTGTCGATGCCGTGCAAGCGTTGAACGGTATTCTTGACGAGACCGTAGACGATCCAACAATCTCAACACGCATCAGTCAGTACGAGATGGCGTTCCGAATGCAGACGAGTGTCCCCGAATTGACTGACATCTCTAAAGAACCGCAGCACGTTCTCGATATGTACGGCGCGAAACCGGGCGACGGTTCCTACGCCTCAAACTGCCTCCTCGCGCGTCGATTGGCGGAACGTGGGGTCCGGTTTATCCAACTCTATCATCGCGGTTGGGATCATCACGGTGGTATTGAGAACGCGATTAAGACGACCGCTGGCTATGTCGATAAGGCGACCGCTGCACTCGTCAACGATCTGAAACAGCGCGGTATGTTGGACGAAACGTTAGTGATCTGGGGCGGCGAGTTCGGTCGAACACCGATGGCACAAGGTAGCGGACGCGACCATCATATTCAAGGGTTCTCGATGTGGATGGCAGGCGGTGGTATCAAAGGCGGCATCAGTTACGGGAACACTGATGAGTTGGGATACAACGCCGTTGAAAATATCGTCCATGTCCACGATTTCCATGCCACAATGCTCCATCTCTTCGGGATTAACCACGAGAAACTCGTTTACCGGTTCCAAGGCCGAGACTTCCGCCTCACTGATGTCCACGGACACGTCGTCCGCGACATTTTGGCTTAAAAAAGTAGCCGCATAAATACCTGTGGGGTTCATGTGCTACAATCTAACAGATTGTGGCACATCCAACGCAAACGAACAGCTTACGCCACAAATATCGAACTTACATTAGATAACACAAGAAGGAAATTAGACGATATGCCAAGAGAACTCATTGCGCCTGCTCAAGAACAGGTCGCGTTCCGAGAATATGAAAGTCCACCCTTGAAAGTCGACCAAATCCGTGTCAAGAGCCGGTTCGGTGCCGCCAAACACGGTTCAGAGATGGCATCATATAAAGGCTATGCAGGTCCACGCGGTGGCTATGACGGAGAATATAAGATATTTCGAGCGGGCAACTCCGGGATGGTACACTATCCATCTGGACTTGGGAATATATGTGTCGGCGAGGTAACTGAGATTGGGGCGAACGTTACCGAATTTGAGGTCGGAGCGCGCGTTTTTCGGCACAGCTCCTTCCGCGAGGAGCATGTTTGGCATGCAGCAGGTACCCGGAAACTTCCCGACGGTGTACCCTGGCAGGCCGCTGTCTGTCTGGATCCGACAGATTTCGCCTTGGGTGCGGTGCGCGATGGTAATGTCCGTATCGGTGACGCAGTAGCAGTCTTTGGACTCGGTGGTATCGGGTTGATGGCACTGCAGCTCGCAAAGTTAGCGGGGGCCTATCCTGTCATTGGTGTTGATCCGCTCGAATTGCGCCGCAATGTGGCACTTGAATGCGGCGCAGATATAGTTATTGATCCCGCGACAGAAGACGCAGGTTTGGAAATTAAAAAGGCGACGAACAAGCGTGGTGCTGATGTTTGTATCGAATATAGCGGGCATCATACAGCACTCCAAGCGGCGATCCGTGGCGTAGCGTATTTAGGAACGGTTGTCGCAGGCGCGTGGCCCGGAATCTACCCAGCAGGATTAGACCTCGGTGCCGAAGCGCATTTCAATCGACCGACGATTGTTTTCTCACGCGCGTGTAGCGAACCGAACCCCGAATATCCGAATTGGAATGAAGGCAGACTCTTTGAAATCAGCTTGCGGCTCCTTTATGATGGCAGTCTGAAGTCTGAACCTGTTATCTATCCCGTTGTCGATTTTGACGATCTGTTAGACGAGTATCCTAAAATCGCAACGCATCCGGGCGAGAATGTAAAGCTAGGCGTTCGCTTCGCGTAACCACGATTTTCCGAAAGGGGCCTCCTTGACACAATGTCCCCTCAATTTTTGGAGAACATCGCGTCAAGGAGGACATTTCTCATTGACGCTTTTAATATACAAAAGGTATTCATCCCATGCAAAATCCTCTAGATCAATTTTACACTAAAGAAACCATCGCAAAATTATGTTGGAATCATCTTGTTGAAACCATTTCTTTTTCTATGAATAAAAATATAAATAAACTGTTCTTTTTGGAACCTTCTGCGGGAAAAGGGGCCTTCTACAAACTCATGCCGGAACAAAGACGTATTGGAATAGATTTAGAACCTAAGTGTGATGGTGTTAAATGACAATATTTTCTAAAAACCCTAAAAATTGAGTTTGAGTCACACAATACAGTAGTTGTTGGTAACCCACCATTTGGTAAAAGAGGCAATTTAGCAGTCGCATTTTTCAATCATTCCGCCTGTTTCGCTGAAACCGTAGCATTTATCGTCCCTGTTCTTTTCCGAAAGTTTATAAT
>RKRO01000235.1 GCA_007571355.1 Candidatus Poribacteria bacterium
GCACCCAACAGCACCCGGCCCTTCGGACTCATCTACATCGGAGACACCCCCGCCTTCAAAAAACTCGTCCAAAACGACGATGCCGGGATCGAAACGGATGCCGAGGATATCCTTACCGAAAGCCTCTTCAGCGACATCAACACCCCTGACAGTGCCATTAACATCCTCATCGGTGCCAAAAAGTTCATTGAAGGGTGGGACAGTTGGCGCGTCACCGCCATGGGACTCCTCAACATCGGCAAACAGGAAGGCTCCCAGATTATCCAGTTGTTTGGACGCGGTGTCCGCCTCCGTGGCAAAAATATGTCCCTCAAACGCAGCTCCGCACTCCCCGGTGACCATCCTGACCACATCACCCTCTTAGAAACCCTCAATATCTTCGCCGTCCGCGCAAACTTCATGGCACAATTCCGAGATTACCTCACCCGCGAAGGCGTACCTACCGCAGCCCCCGTCCAACTGACAATTGAAATCAAACGAAACGACAACTACCTCGCAAAACGTCTCTACCTCCCAAAAGCACCCAAATACGACGAAACCGCCAAAGGCAAGTGTGTCCCACTTACAACCAAGACCGCCGCCTATATCACTCACACCACACAAACCGTTGACATCATCGTGGGGCGTGCACAGCAAGGCATCCAAGGTAATCAGGCAGCAGCAGCCCTTGCACGCAAAATTCCAGCAGAGAGCCTGAAATTAGTAGATTGGGAAAAGATTTACCTCCACTTGCTTGAATACAAGCATGAAAAACAATTTCACAACCTCATCTTTGATATCAGTATTCTTCGGAAAATCATGGATCCGGATCAAGAACTATACGGCCTCACCGTCATGACAGAATCCGAAGTCAAGCCAACGTCCCTGGAAGAAGTCACACGTTTAGAGGCATTAGTTATCACACTCCTCCGAAAATACATCGCCAAATTCTATCGCCTCAAACAAAAACAGTGGAGCAGCAACAAGGCGAGATTGAGCAGGTTAACAGAAGACAATGATAACTTTACAGATTGGGAAGTCTACATTCCCCAAAACAAAGCACAAGAACTTAAGCCACACATCCAAAGTCTGATAGAAAGCGGCGAAATATACGGACCCAATGTGACTGATCTGCCTAACGCCTATAACGACCGGCACCTCTATCAACCCCTCCTCGCCATTACCAACGAGGCATGGGGAACCACGCCGCCATCCCTACAAAAAAGCGAGAAACACTTCGTCGAAGACCTCCGCCGTTACGCCCGCCTGCAACGTGAGGAACTTCTCACGGAAAAAGAGATCTTCCTCCTCCGCAACCAGAGCCGCGGCAAAGGGATCGGTTTCTATCAAAACATGGGTTTCTACCCCGACTTCATCCTCTGGATCCTTGAAGGGGCAAAACAACGTATCGTCTTTATTGAACCCCACGGCATGGTGTATGAAGCCATCAACACGCATAACCCAAAAGTCAACCTTTTCAGAGAATTGCGCCAGTTCTCTTATGAACGTTTTCGCGGTGAACACGTCCAGATGGACTCCTTTATCATTTCAGGCACTGATTTCCCAACTCTCCGTGCCCGAGAAGGCATGAATAGACAAGAATTCGCAGAAGAATGGCACATCCTTTTCCGCACCGAAGGAGACCCCACCTACCTATCCCCCATCTTCCAATAGGTAATGCTGCCAGTCTCTACAAGAATTGTAGGACGGGTTTCTAATCCCGATTTTTATGGGGAACGGTTTCCAACTCTGATTTCGCCGAAAACTATAGTAAAGCCCATCATGATTGAAACACATCCCCCCTAACATAACTTGAAAAAATAGCATTTACTTTTTACATGAGCCAAAGAGCAATTGAGAGTTGACAAATAATTTGAAAATAGTGTAAAATTAAAAAAGTGGTTTGACACTATCTGTTTTTTAACAAATGTAAAGAAGGAGAAAATTTATGGCAACTACGATCCGTCAAAGAGATGGCGTAGCGATTTTGGAACCGAGCGGGAAAATAATGGGGGCTTCAGTATCGGAATTACGAGACGCTATCACATCGCAGATAGAGGCCTCTGAGGCACCTCGGATCCTTATCAATTTCGAACGTGTTACAATGATGGACAGTTCGGGGCTGGGTACCCTGATGGGTGCGCATGTCGCTGCAACACGAAAAAAAGGGCGTATTGGCGTTATCCATGTCGGGAAAAACATCAAAAACCTGATTGTTCGTAGCCGGCTTGTCAGTATTTTTGAACATTTCGATGGTGAAGATTCTGCGATTGCGGGATTATCGAGTGAAAGTTAATTGGCGAGATAGGCGGAACGCACCTATGATTGAAATCGACAAGAGCACTTAGGAGTATACTATGGCAATCACCGTGTCTGAGAGGGAAGGGATTGTTATTTTTAGACTGAGCGGTAGGATTATTGCTCCGGGCATCACAGAAGTTTCAGAAACCGTTTCGGAGACACTTGCGGTACGCGCCTCACCCGTGAAGTTGGTGTTTGACTTTAAAGGCGTAACCGCAATGGATAGTTCTGGTCTTGGCGCGCTTATGAAAGTTTATGCGGATATTCGCCCACACGGCGGAGAAATTGCGGTGATTAATGTGAACAAACAGGTCAAAAACCTCATTGTCATGGCACGATTAATCACCGTCTTCAAAAATTTTGAGAGCGAAGATGATGCTGTTGCTGCGTTTATGCAGTAGTCACCGTTTAGACGCAATATTTTATGTTTGAAGTGCAGTTGTATAGAGGTGATGTCAATAATCTCTTGTAGGCAAGATTTGACTGTATCGAACCAGTAAGGGAAATGTCTCATGATAAAAAATATCCTCGTCGCTATCGGCGATACGGATTACGAAAAAAATGCCTTTGAGTACGCTGGCCAGTTGGCAGTGCTTCTAGGAACGCATTTATCGTGCGTTTTTTTTCAAGACAGCACCCACGGTGGGAATGCTGATGTCGCAGCGACCGTTATCCGTCGAACGGAAGCAGAATGTGCTCTCTACGATTTTCTCGATTACCATGTAGAAGCTGTTGCTGGTAACCCGAGACAGATGATTTGTGAAGTCGCTCACTCCGCGGACCTTGTGGTTGTCGGACTCCCAGAGGACATCCGGAAACGTCGATTGCAGCTTATTCAAAACCAAATTGACGATGTTTTACAACATATCACAAGACCGATCATTGTAGTACATGAACAGTGCACACTTTTGCGTAAAATCCTCGCTGTTCACCACGGTGATATCTATTCCAGCCACGCTTTAGGACTCGTTGCCGAAATCAGCGAGTTGACAAAGGCAGGTATCGTTGGACTTGCACTTTCAAATACGCAACCGGAAGCAACACAAATTAAGCAGCAGATGGAAGCGTACTTGAAATATTACGATGTTCAATCCGAATTTCTTACGGCTCGGGGTTTTACCGTCGCAAACATCTTAGAAAATGCTGAAGCAAGTGATTGCGATCTCATCGCTTTGAGTGCAAGCCATCACGGTAGGTTGTACGAACTCGTTTTCCAAAGCACGACACAAACCGTTGTTAAACTCGCGAGTCGTGCAGTTTTGGTGACAAGATAAATTTAAAGCAAGTCGCAGCGTGCGCCTACCTTGTATTTTCCGGAGGCAGCCATGAAGCCTAATGATACAACTCGCAAGGAACAAACAGTGGATTCCATTGATTTTGATGATCTTTTAGGGATCTCGACAGATATGTTCGCGCGTATCAGTTGTGACGGCAGCTTCACGCCACTCAACTCGGCATGGGCAGACACACTCGGATTTAAGGAATTGGAGCTCCAAAATCAGGCGTGGTCGGCGTTTGTACATCCTGAAGATCAACAGAAAGCGATTGCCGAAATCGAAAAAGTTGAAACTGGCGAAAATCACAAGGTTGCCTTTGAAAGCCGTTTCCGATGCCAAGATGAATCCTACAAATGGTTTAGGTGCTGTGTAACAAAGAGCTATGAAAAGCGACACTGTTACCTCGTTGCAACGGATATTAGCCGACAGAAACAACTCGAAGCAAGAGTGAAAGAGGGTGAAATTCGTTTCCAGCAACTGGTGGTACAACACGCTCAAGAGAGCGATCTGTTCCATACGTTAATGGAAAATACACCTGACCATATTTACTTTAAAGATCGGGAGAGTCGGTTTATCCGAATTAACCGTTCCTTGGCAGACCAATTCGGCTTGGAAAACCCGATGAACGCGGTCCGTAAGACAGATTTTGATTTCTTTACTCGTGAACATGCGCAACAGGCGTACCAAGACGAACAGAACGTTATCAAGACAGGAAAACCGATTGAAGGGAAACAGGAAAAAGAAACATGGCCAGATGAACAAGATACGTGGGTGTCAACCACGAAAGTCCCGATTCGCGATAGAGAAGGGCGTATTATAGGGACCTGTGGTATTTCTCGAGATATAACCGAGTACTATCGCGCGCAGCAAGCCCTTCGCGATTCTGAGGCGAATTGGCGTTCGCTTGTCGAAAGTGTGCCGGATATTATCTCAACTATTGACCTTGATTATCGTATCGAATTTATCAATAGACTTCCCCTTACCCTCGGTTTGAAACCCCAAGATATTGTCGGGCGGAGCGTTTTTGATTTCCTCCCTGAAGAACATCACGGACGGCTTAAGGCGGCTTGCGCGAAGGTCATCGAAACTGGTGAGGTGGCTGCCTATGAGGTACAAGGATTAATAAGCGAATATTGGTACGCCTCCTGCCTCGGCCCGATTCAAAGGGACGGCGAATTGATCGGGTTCGTGATGGCATCAACGAATATCACTGATCGAAAACGGGCAGAGGTGGAATTACAACAGAGTGAAGAACGTTTTCGACGAGCCGTCCTGAACGCGCCGCTGCCGATTATGATTCATGCCGAAGATGGTGAGGTTTTACAAATTAGTCGAGCATGGACAGAATTAACGGGGTACACGCTTGAAGATATACCCACAATTACAAACTGGTTAGCATGGACGAACGATCAAGAGTCCGATGGCATCGAAACACATCTCGAACAATTGTATGGCTCCACGGGGCGCGTGGTAGAAGGTGAATACGAGGTTGTTACCAAGGCTGGTAAAAAACAGATTTGGGAGTTTAGTTCATCGTTACTTGGAGCACTTCCAGATAAAAGGCAGCTCGGCATTAGCATGGCGCTGAACGTTACAGAGCGGATAAAAACGCAAAAAGTGATGCAACGAGCGATGGAAACGGCTGAGCAAGCGAGTCGCGCCAAGAGCGATTTCCTCGCAAACATGAGTCACGAACTGCGAACACCGTTGAACGCGATCATCGGATTCGCGGAGATCCTACGAGATGAACTGGTCGGCAGCGTTAACACCGAACAGAAGGAATGCATCAATGACATCCATATAAGTGGGCAGCATCTGTTGGAGATGATTAACGACATTCTTGATCTTTCAAAAATTGAAGCCGGAAAGATGGTCCTGCAATTGGAGGAATTTTCTATTGTAGAGGTAGTAGAAGAAGTGAACGCTATTATTACCGCACTTGCTGTGAAAAAGAATCTGGATATTACATTGACATACAATCGTGATTACATGATTGAAGCGGACCGAGTCAAGTTTAAACAGGTCTTCTATAATTTATTATCCAACGCAGTCAAATTTACCCCGGAGGGCGGTAAAATCACGACGCAGCTTGAAGTCACTGCGACAGAACTGCGCGCCGAAGTTATTGATACCGGTATCGGTATTGCTGAAGCGGATCAAGCGAAACTTTTTGCACCTTTTACACAGATTGACACCTCAAAATCTAGACGGTATGGTGGAACTGGGCTCGGTTTGGCATTGACGCGCAGACTGATCATGTTGCACGGTGGTGAAATCAGCGTCAAAAGCCAAGAGGGTAACGGGAGCAACTTTACTTTGCAGCTACCTCTACGCCAGTTGGCGCGTGGCACTGAGGCTAACCTTGATCAAGCCCTATCGTAAGTTAAAACACGGCGGCTTGCACTACCACCGGTTTAAACAGGGGACACCCGTGAAAGCTGAAAACCCTCCTCCAGACAATAGACACACAGAAACACCGAAACGGATCTTGGTCATTGAAGATCATGAGTTAAACCGGAAGGTTGTGCGCGTTGTCCTGCAATCGAAAGGTTATACAGTTATCGAGGCGACTGATGCTATGGAAGCACTCGCCTATTTACAAGAAAACGCGATCCCGCATCTGATTCTCATGGATATCGCTTTACCCGGACAAAGCGGCGAGGATCTAACAAGAAGGATCAAAGCGAATTTGGCGTGGGTAGAAATACCGATTATCGCGTTAACCGCTGCGGCGATGTCCGGCGACAAAGAACGTATCCTCAAAGCAGGATGTGATGACTATCTCAGCAAACCAATTGACACTAAGATACTGCTTGAACGCGTAGAAACTCACCTCAGAAGGACAGAACCATGAAGTATGGAACAACTTCTGAACAAGAAAAAACCTCGAAAATTCTCGTCGTGGATGACGAACCGCGGAATGTCAAAATCCTCCAAATTCAACTCAGGGCGCGCGGATATACGGTTTACACAGCCGCAGATGGACTTGAAGCACTTGATGTCGTAGAGAAAGAGATGCCGGATCTCATCCTGTTAGATATCAATATGCCGAAGATGGATGGTTTTGAGGTCGTTGAACGAATTCGGGCACACGAAACAACCGAATTCATCCCGATTGTGATGATAACCGCCTTGCGCGATACGCGTGAAAATCGAATTAAGTCGATCGAAGTCGGTGCCGACGATTTTATTGAGAAACCTTTTGATAGTGTCGAAGTCCTCGCACGTGTCCGGTCCCTGTTACGCATTAAAGCGTATCAGGATACACTCGCGGAACATAATTCCCGATTGGAAGAAGAACTCCAAATGGCGCGAAGCATTCAGGAGATACTGATTCCACAGAACGGCGTACAGGAATTATCCGGGTTTCGTATCGCTTCCCGGTGCTGTCCAGAAATGGCAGTTGGCGGCGATTTTTACGATATCTGGGAAATTACACCAAACCGCCTGGGCGTTTTTATTTCTGATGTTATGGGACACGGTGTTTCGGCTGCATTCGTAACGGTTTTCATCAAAACAATTTTAGCAGAATTTCAACAGCAGATTCAAGACAATCCCGGACACCTGCTTGAAATACTAAATACGCGTTTCAACGATTTGATTAGCTCACGGCTGTTTATGTTTGCGACAGCATTCTGTGGGATCATTGATATTGCTAAGGGCGAACTCGTCTGTGCAAATGCTGGACACTCATTCCCATTTTTATTCACGGCTGATCAACAGACCTATGCTGCTATTGGTGATAAATACGCGGGAAACGGCTTGGGAATTTGGCAGGAATCGGTCTATGAGACCATGCGGTATCCGTTTGACCGGTCGAGTCGAATATTCCTATATACAGACGGTGTTTATGAAGCGAAGAACCCGCACGGTGAGGAGTTTACGGCAGAACGGCTCCAAAAATTGGTATCTGCTTGCGCAGAGCAATCAGTCCCGCATCTGATTGCAAGCGTTTCTGAGGCGGTTGACACCTTTACGGGTACCTCTCCTAAAGAGGACGATCTAACGCTTATTGCGATCGAAGTAGCTGAGTAACACAAACCCACGCTTTAGCGTGTTGGTACTATGACGGTTGGATATTCGTGGGTACTAAAAGTTCAAAAACGACACGAACGTCGGTGCCACCTGCTGCGTTGGCTTGAATTTCGTAGGTATCCGAAAGCGATTTTGCGATAAAAATGCCGTGTCCGCTCTCATTGCTTGGGGATCGGTTGGCCTCAATTTCTGAAAGCCGTTCGTGTGTTAGCCAACTGTTTTGTCCTTCATACCGAGAACCGGTGTCCCGTACTAAAATTTCGAGCGAGCGGGTATTGATCCTGATTTGTAGTTTAACGCCGCCGGTGGCATCAATTGAACCGTGATGTACTGCGTTGCTACAGATTTCATCAACTACCAATTGAATATCTGCCACACGTTTTCTGGAAAATCCGAGATCTTTTGCGAGGTTTCCAACAAATGCACGGACGGGATCTATATAGAAGACAGCACTCGGTATTTTTAATTTTATGTCTGCGTTTGCCATGTGCGAATGTTGCTTCATTTTAAAATGCGGCGAGGGCGCTATTTTCGGATTCATAGATTTCGACAACACTCGATGCACCGATGAGATTGAAAGTACGCGTCAAGTTGTCCGCGAGGGCGCAAATTTTAAGGTCACCACCGCTTTGGCGGAGCCGTTTTGCAACACCGACAAGCGCGCCAACAGCGGTACTGTTAATATGGCTCACCTGACTCAGATTCACGACCACTTTCTCAGTTTTCTCTGCTAAGAGACCCTCCAGTACTTTCCGTAAGTCAGAGGCTGCGTAACTACTCAAGTCTGTTGTAATCTCAAGGATTTTGATTCCAGACTCCTCCCGAAGTTTCATTAATTTTCCTGAATCCATAGAAGTCACCTTTCATAGATTGAAACGATTTGTGGTTCTGAGACCTGTCTTAAATCTTATCGAAAAAACATAAAAAAGTCAAATAAAATTTTTAATCTATTTCGATTTGGTAAGATTTTCCATGGAGAATAGGCATTCTAAAAAAATAAAATGGGATGATGAAAAAATCTTGTTGCTTTTCTTTAAACATTTATGGTATACTATTGCTAACCGATTTGTAAAGTGTTAAAAGCACTTTGAATATAAGGAGGAACTGGCGGATTAACGCTGTCACGCGTTTTTTATGGACCAGGTATCTTAATGAACAACGAACAGGCAAATACAAATGTGTCCACCGTTGATGTGGAAGAAGAAAAACACTCAGCTGAAGGATCATCTGAGATAAATCAGGAAGTAGCGAGCGAGGCAGAGACTCCAGAGGCTGAGCAGACAACTTCAGCAACCGATGCAGAGGTTGAGGTGCAAGGAGAAAGCACAACCAGTGAAGTAGAAGTGGCTACTGACGATAGCGATGCCGCACAGGCTGATGATGCCAACCCCGAAGAGACGGTAGAGGAAACTGTGGGCGAAGCTGATTCCGAGGAAACAACAACGCTTCCTGATGAAGCAGCACCGGAAGAGACGGCAGAAGGCGGTGTTGCCCAGGTTGATGCAAATGCTGAAGAATTAACGACACCTACCGATGAAGCAGCATCTGAGGATGCGCCCGACGCGTCAGATGAAGCAGCATCTGAGGATGCGCCCGACGCGTCAGAAGCGGCATCGGAACCAATGAGTCCAGAATCTCTTGAGGAAGCGTATGATAATTCAATAAAAGCGTTTACGGATGGAGAGATTGTTAAAGGTGTTGTCGTGGATGTCAACCGTGATGAGGTTATGATTGACATCGGTTTTAAATCAGAGGGTTACATCCCCGCATCGGAATTTGAGCACGGTGACAATGATTTGCCCGGTGTCCAAGTTGGCGATGAAATCGATGTTTATATTGTCCGGCGTGAAGACTCCGAAGGGCAGATCGTTCTTTCTAAGAAGATCGCCGATCAAACACTCATTTGGGACGAGATCGCGGCGGCGCATGAGTCTGGTGAACCTGTACAGGGGCGTATTACTGAAAGAATTAAAGGCGGCCTGCGGGTAAGTGTCGGCTCTTTGCGCGGTTTCTTACCGGCTTCACAAGTTGAGTTACGTCCTATCCAGAACCTCGAACAGTATGTAGGACAAACACTGGATATGAAAGTTATCAGCCTGAGTAAGCGGCGGCATAACATCGTTTTATCGCGTCGCGCGTGGTTAGAGGCTGAGCTTGTCAAGAAGCGTGCGGAAATCCTCAGTACACTTGAGGTTGGACAGCGCATTACAGGTGTCGTGAAGAACATAACTGCCTTTGGGGCATTTGTCGACCTCGGAGGCGTTGACGGTTTGCTCCATAAGACAGATATGGCATGGAAACGTATCCATCATCCATCTGATGTAGTTTCTGTCGGCGACGAGATTGAGGTCGAGGTTATCGGTATCGGTCAAGACAACGAGAAAATTTCGTTAGGCTTGAAACAGATGACCGAAGATCCATGGGAAAACATTGATGATAAATACCCTGTCGGATCCACGGTCCGCGGTGTTGTTGTCAACATTGTGAACTACGGCGCGTTTTTACAACTCGAAGAAGGCGTTGAGGGATTGATCCATGTCTCTGAGATGGCATGGACTCGCCGGAATGTCGCACCCTCACGAATTGTCAATAAGGGCGATGAGATTGAAGCCGTTGTGCTCGAGATATCAAAGGAAGATAAACGTATATCGCTTGGGCTCAAGCAGTTGCAACAAAACCCTTGGGAACTCTTAGAGCAGCGGTCGCCTGAAGGCAGTAAGATCACGGGGCGTATCCGAAACATAACCAGTTTCGGTGCATTTGTTGAAATTGAGCCCGGAATTGATGGGTTAATCCATACTTCTGATCTTTCATGGACCAAGCGAGGCGTCGCAGCGAATGAAGCGTTAAAAGAAGGTTCCGAGATTGAGGTCGTCGTGCTACAGATCGATGCAGCGGAACGGCGGGTCTCATTGGGACTCAAACAGACGCAACCTGATCCGTGGGAGGATGTTCCCGAAAGATATAAGGTCGGTTCTGTCGTGAGGGGCACAATCGTCAATCTCACCAGTTTTGGTGCATTTACCAAGCTTGAGGAAGGTATTGAAGGCTTAATTCATATTTCGGAACTTGCCGATCGCCGTATTGAAAAGCCGGAAGAGATCGTTTCCGTGGGTGACGAGTTAGACTTAAAGGTTATCAATTTGTCGCCGAAAGATCGACGCATCGGGCTGAGTTTGAAAGCACTTCTCGCAGAACAAGCGCGCGCCGCTGCACCAGAAGAAGATAAGCCCGCACGAACGCGTCCCGAGCGTTCTTCCCGACCCCGAAGGGAACGCGAGTCACGACGACAATTGCCGGCACATGAAGAGACTGTCACCGCATTGGGAGCCTTGCTCAAACAAGAAATGGGTAAGTCAAACGCTGAACTCGGCGAAGACACTGAAAGCACTGAAAGGGCTGAAAGCACTGAGGACGTTGCAAGTGTTGAGAGCGTCGAAGTTATTGAAGACGCTGAAAGCACTGAGGACGCTGTGAGTGTTGAGAGCGTCGAGGTTATTGAAGACGCTGAAAGCACTGAGAATATTGTGAGTGCTGAGAACGCTGAAAACGTCGAGAATGCGGAAGACTCCGAAGATACAGAGGAACCCGAAAACACGAAAGACTCCGAAAATTAATGTTTTGTGTTTTCGTCTCAAATCTATAATTTCGGAATGACGACTGTACGGGTGGGTCGATGTGCCCACCCCTTGTCTCTTAGGCGCGAGATTTGGTGACCAGAGAGACTCGCCCTATGAAATAGAGGACATAGATACATAGACGAGGAGACGTGGAATTGAGCAGGAATTTTCTGTTTACGTCCGAATCTGTCACTGAAGGACACCCGGACAAAATCGCGGACCAGATCTCTGACGCGGTACTTGATGCTATATTTACAACAGACCCGATGGGTAGAGTGGGTTGTGAAACCTTAGTTACAACTGGACTTGCCGTTATTACCGGCGAAATCACAACTACTGCCAACTACGATGCGCAACAAATTGCACGAAAAGTACTGACCGATATCGGGTACACCGATATTGAATACGGTTTTGATGCTGATAGAAGTGCTGTGTTGAGTATCATTGACAAACAGTCACCCGATATTGCAATGGGCGTGAACCCTGGCGGGGCGGGCGATCAAGGGATGATGTTTGGATATGCGTGTACCGAGACACCTGAATTAATGCCGCTGCCGATTACCCTTGCCCACCAATTGACACGGCAGTTAGCAGAAGTTCGGAAAGATAATACCCTTCCCTTTATCCGCCCAGATGGAAAATCTCAGGTAACAGTTGAATATGTTGACGACAAACCGAAAGCCTTGAACACCGTTGTTATCTCCGCGCAACACGATCCAGAAGTTAGCGACACCGAG
>RKRO01000003.1 GCA_007571355.1 Candidatus Poribacteria bacterium
ACCGATAGAACAAGAGGTTGCTCTCGACCCCGAACTCCTCGGCAGAGCGTTTGAAAATCTGCTCGGTGCCTACAACCCCGAAACGCAGTCCACCGCACGAAAAGCCACCGGGTCTTACTATACGCCTCGGCAAGTTGTGGATTACATGGTAGATGAGGCACTCATCGCCTATTTTCTACAGCAGGTTGACCCTTATGATGCTGATCAGAAATACCTAAAGGAACGACTCCGTGAAGATCTCCTCGCCTATGACCAACACGGGGACAGAGATAAACCCGACAACCACCTTATCCATGAAACAGAAATCGCACCTCTCATCCAAGCGATAGATGAACTGAAAATCCTTGACCCTGCCGTTGGTTCCGGTGCCTTCCCCATGGGCATCCTCAATAAACTCGTGCTTATCCTCCGAAAACTCGACCCACAGAATGAACGTTGGAAACAACGTCAGCTGCAACAGGCAGGTCAGATAACCGATTCGGAAAGTCAAGATCGCGCAAAACAGGCGATTGAAGCCGTTTTTTCAGCCGCCAACCGCTACAACGATTACGGCAGGAAACTTTATCTCATTCAAAATTGCATCTACGGGGTAGACATCCAACCCATCGCCATCACGATTGCCAAACTCCGTTTTTTCATTTCGCTGATGATTGAGCAGGTGCCGAATGATGATCCTGCTGATAACTACGGCATTCGCCCTCTCCCCAATTT
This sequence comes from Candidatus Poribacteria bacterium, assembly GCA_007571355.1. GTDB lineage: Bacteria > Poribacteria > WGA-4E > WGA-4E > WGA-3G > WGA-3G. Next base: position 712 of record RKRO01000003.1, read on the forward strand.
AGAGGTGAAGTTTGTCGCAGCGAACAGTCTGATTGGGTTCCATCGGCATGCAACGCAGTTTTTGCTGGGCAGCGATGAAATTGAGACCCGCCGTGGGGCTATCGCTCGGGTTCGCCAACGTTATTTCACGGCAAACACCCGTCGCGAGAAACGCAAGTTAATTGCGACAGAGGAGGGACTGCGTGCGGAATTGCAAGAGGTTTTGGAAACGGCGTCAAAGCAGTGGATGCTCAAAGAATCAAGCGGTGTCTTTAAAATGGCAGCCCAAATTGCAGCGTGGGATCCGTACGATCAGAACGCTGTCGCGGAATTCTTTGATCCCGAGTGGATGTTCGGTGTGTCAGAGGGATTTGACATCGTTATCGGCAATCCGCCTTATATTCGTCACGAAAAGATCCGGCATCTGAAACCTGCGTTGCAGATGTATTTCGAGGACTTTTTCGCCAGCACGGCAGACATCAGCGTCTATTTCTACAAGCGTGGTGCTGAACTTCTCCGTAGCAGAGGCATCTTAACCTATATCTGCACCAATAAGTTTATGCGAAGTGGGTATGGCAAAAACCTTCGGCAGCTCCTAACAACAGACTTGTCATTGAAAACATTTTTAGACTTTGGAAGTGTCTCTGTCTTCGATGCTGCAGTGGACACCTGCATTCTGCTCGTTGAAAAGAACGTAGTCCCTGTAAACCATACGCTTCGTGCCGTAACACTCCGCAACATTTCAGCGGACGTGAAGGTTCGCGAGGCGTTTCAAACACAAGCATTTCCGATACAAGCCTCACAACTATCTTCGGAAGAATGGACAATAGCGCATCCGAACACACTCACATTGCTGGAAAAATTACGGAATACTGGAAAATCATTCAATGAAACGACACAAGGCAAATTTTATTTTGGCATTAAAACAGGATGTAATAATGCTTTTATCGTAGATACTGACACTCGTGATTATTTGATCGATGAGGACGCTAATAGCCTTGAACTCATAAAACCACTGCTGAGAGGGAGAGACCTTCGGAAATGGAGAGCAGCGTTTGCAGATGAGTACTTGATAGCAATAGCAAGTAGTGTTAATAAAGAGTGGCCCTGGTCAAATGCAAGCAATGGATTGGAGGCAGAACAAATTTTTGCAGAATGCTATCCAGCTATCTTTGAGCATCTAAGTGCTTATGGAGATCGGTTAATTTCACGCGCCGATCAAGGTATGTTTTATTGGGAACTTCGCTCATGTGCATATTATTCAGTCTTTGATGGACCAAAGTTAATTTATCCAGATATTAGTTCTTTCATGCGCGCTTGTTATGATACGTCTGGAATATTTGGAGAAGCGACAACATTTTGCATACCCACGACCGACCTTTCCTTGCTTGCAATTTTAAATAGTGGATTGTTTGATTGGTATGCGCGCTACAAATTCCAAACCCTTAATGACCCGTGGGCAGGAGGTGGCTTACGTTTCAAGACAATATACATGCGGGATGTTCCGATAGCAGAAAGAACACCCACACAAAAAACTGAACTCTCCCAACTTGTAGAGCAAATCTTAGCCGACCCAGAGAGTGAGAACGTCCCCATACTTGAAAAAGAGATAGACGCATTGGTATATCGGTTGTATGGACTAACAAACGCAGAAATAGCACTAATTGAGCAGACTTATCGCGATGCAGGGATGGATGTGTGATTTTCACCCAAATCAATCCGCGCCGCGCGGTCTGGACGCGATGCTGATTGTTTATTCCCTGCTCGCTGATCATCCCGCATCTGCCGCGTGTGAGTCGTTTATCCGAGAACACACAAATTGATTCACAACGGCACTTACGCTGTTGGAAGCAAAGGCGATTCTCACAAAGGTTTATGCTGTAGATTCCAATCTTACCTCACAACAACTTTCCCAATTCTCTGCAGGACCTATAGAAGTTATCGAGGTAGATTTGCCGATAACCGCCGCTGCGATGCAGATTGCCGACACCTTAGAAATCGACATCACCGATGCAGTTTTGGTGCAAGCAACGCGTACGCGTAATGCTAATATCCTTGCAACAGATGACCGTAAACTAATACAAGCCTGCCATCAAGTAGATATTGCGGTTGAAAATCCAATTGATGTTTCGCTACGGAGGCAGATGGCAAGTTGGGAAGCAAAAAACTTGCCGCAAAAGGGATTGCCTCGCATTCTAAGGCGAATTCATCTTTGGTTGCATCGGAACCACCAACAAGTCGCCGAAGATTTCTGGTCCCAAACCGGCGGTGGAAGCCATTTGCCGTAAAACAATAGAGTCTGTGTCCTCCGCGATAATCCGCGAATTGCAACGTATTCATCCAAATACGACCTACATGCAGATAATAAGAAAACGCCAACCGCTATCCCTACGAATTGCTTGGACAGTTTGAGTTTGTTTCGTGTCGTATTTCCAAAGACGTTTGAACTTTTCCCTGTCTGATTCCCCCTGCTTGCGGAGGCTGAGGTGTTCCTTCGACTAACGTTTGGACGCTCTTTGTTTTGTGGACGTTGTGTTTCAAAGGCGTGTCTATTTTTCCGATAGTTTCACACACGCAAGAAACCGGTAAAAATCCGCACGCCAGCGGCGTGCTATGTCTATAGCAACTTTTATTTGCAAATAGCCCCCCAATTCATACCCCTATTTGACCCGACACCCCCTTGCATGCCCCACAAAAGGCAGGTATAATTGAAGTCATATTGAGTAAACCATAGAAATGTAGTAAAATAGTAGAAGAAAAGGCGATACTTTACGTTCCTTTATTTTCACTTTTGATATCTTCTTAC
>RKRO01000546.1 GCA_007571355.1 Candidatus Poribacteria bacterium
TTTTCACCGCTTGAAACAATATCGGCGTGTTGCCACGCGCGATGATAAATACGCCATCCGATACCTCGGTTGCGCCTATTTCGCAGCTATACTTATCACGACTAAAAAAATGTAAACACTACCTAATATGCTATGATAATTGTCGAAATGTTGGCTTCTTTCAGCATTTCAGAACCTATCAGAGAGTTTTAGACGGTCTTTAGTTTCTTTAGTCCTCTCTAATACTCTTAACTCTTAAATTAAGAAAAGGAACTACGAATAAATGAAAAAATTTGGTATTTTTACACTTGCGATTGCTGTCGTTTTTACACTCGTTATCAGCGGCTCACATCATCTATTTGCGGCTGGCCTCATCCAAGGGGGCCCCTTGGCGGAAGACGCACGCTTAGAAGATCCTGACCCGAACGGTGACGATTTGAGAGAAGATCACTCTGACAACGAAAACTGGATTACCAAGTGGTATGGCCCCGATGGCAACTATGAAAACAACGGTGGTTTTCAGGCTTCCGCACTTGTTGACGTTATAGCAGAAGGTACCGGCGGACAGATTACGGATGCCTCGCTTTCAACCATGGCAGGTCTGCTCATGACCCAAGAAATTGAGGTGGAATGGGGAGATGACCACGGCGGCACACGTGCCTGGACAGTGTTTGAAATTGATCCTGCAGACGGGAACAACATGAACAGAGACGGTCCGGTTGATAACATTGAAACTTATGCGGTTATCGTTATTGATTCGCCGAGTGCTATGACCTCTATCATGTCCCCTTCACACGACGACCACGCTCACATCTGGATTAACGGCGAAAAATGGTACAACAACTCCAGATGGACAGGTCCCGCAGGAACGATCCTTCACAATGTTGAAGTCGAGTTGCAAAAAGGCGGGAACGTCCTCATGTACCGATGCGGCGAATCCGGCGGTTCCGCATACTTTAATCTCCATTTTGACGATGCGACCCATGACGCTGTCACAATCTACCCGAAAGATGCGACGGATCAGCAGAGTTTCTTTGATGAAATTGCCCCGCTGACACCTGTTGAACCCAAAGGGAAGTTGACGACAACTTGGGCAGATCTTAAACGAAATTAGGCGTCTATTGCTATTTTCTGTAGGCGCGCTTTTCACAGCGCGCCTATTTTTTTTAGTTATCGATTACTTTAGGAAGATGCCAAGGTCTGGTAGCGTTCCCACTTATCGCCTGCGGCGGCGGCTTGACGCTCCAATTCGGTGCGCCATCCGACGACTTCACCGGTCTTAATCCGTTGGATGTCAAAGCCTGCGTAGCGATCTTCGAGTCTATCGCCGAGTTTGTATCTCGCAGCCCAACGGTCCCAAGCGGTTTTCATCCATTCGTGTGGGAGTGCTTCTCGGACAGCTGGATCGAGCTGCCATGCGAATCGCGCATCTGCCACCGTCGGTTCCTCGTCAGAGGGACCGCCCCACTTCGACCAACCGATAGATAACGTATTGCGTTCACGCTCAGGGACGGTATGTCCCGTATGGATCGTTGCCCCGTTACGGATGAGTGCCTCGCCGGGTCTGAGCCGAATCGCGACCTGCCCGGGCAGCGGGTCTTTGCCGTTCCAACTCGGTGTATAAGGCACACCCTGGTCTTTCATAGATTTTGGCAGGAGCACATCGTGCTCAAGTGGGGTCCGCCAGCGTCTGTGGCTCTCTACCACAAGCTCGTGGCATTCGTCGTCTGCAAGTGCCAAAAACATGCCGACACCGTTCCGCTGGGTAATGCGTTTTTCGTTGTCTTCCTGAATCTCTTTCCAGCGGATCCGTTCGACCTCTTCGGAGTAAGCCTCCGGTCCGTCGCCGCGGACTTCTTCTTGTGAGAAGTAGCCTTTCCCGGTGCCCCACCATGTCACATCTCGGTGCCATCCGAGCCTATTCTCTTTTTTACGCGGATTGCACCAGAGGAGTATATTCGTCATCACGAGATCCTCAGGTGCCACACCACACCAAGATTTGACGAATCCTGTGAAATCTGGCGACCCGTAAAATTCCGCGAAAGCCGGTTCCTTGAAAGCTGGATGGATGAGACCTCGGATTGCCCAAGGCTCATTTTCACCTGCGCGGTGAACGTATCCCTTTGAACAGTCAATAACATCGTAGCCGTTTTCTGGCGCGCACGCTTGCGTAACGCGCCGACCTGCTTCTCGGAGAATTGGGATCCACGGATTGTCAACAAAGTCGTTGATGATAACGAAGCCGTATTCCCGCAAATGTTCCAATCTTTCAGGTGTCGGCCCGGGTGCCGAAAGTTTCGGATTGAAATCGGCAAAAGCCGGTGCGCGATAGACTTCTTTTTTCGGTGATTGATTGTTGTTCATTGTCGTGCCTCCTTTGAAAGTGGTGAGCACTTATCGAAAATTTGAAGATATACTATCACATACTTTCACAATTTTGTCAAGAACCACAATTTAGCAATCAGAACCGTTTGACTCTCTTAACTGTCAACTGACAACCGACAACTATTAATGCATCTCAATTGAGAGCACATAACTCAAGATTGTCACCAAAAGCCATGTACCGACCAGCACAACGCCGAAAGGACGTTTCAACTGGTCGCCCGACACGAGGATACCGCACCTGAAAACGATCAGGATAAACACCATCGCCGGGAATAAGAATTGAAAAAACTGACCGTCTGCTTGGAGGCCGCCTTGCGTCGCAGCAGCCGAGACCCCGGCAACAAAGAGCACGTTCAGAATATCCGCCCCAATGATGTTCCCTACGGCTAACTCACCGTGTCCGCGTCGGACTGCTGTTATTGCCGTTACCAACTCTGGGAGCGACGTGCCAAACGCAACGAGCGTCGCTGAAATAATATGTTTCGGCACCCCAATGCGTTCCGCCATGACGCTGACGGCTGGAATTAAGATCTGTGCAGAGACAACAATAATGGCGATTGACCCGATGAGTTTAGCAAGTATCCCCAAGGCATTACCTTCCTCGGCATGTGTGTCTTCTGTGTTTTCAGTATCTGACGGTATCGAACCTGCCCATCGGATGGACTGCCAAATATACAACCCCAGCAGGACGACGAAGATGACACCGACGAGTTGTGGCAAAATGCCGCCGTCACTAAAAACTTGCGCTGGAGAAGACCACGGGAAACACGCTGCGACCATAAGGATACCGGCACCCACCTGCACATTTGACAACCGTGAAGTGAGTTGACGATTGAGTGGTAACGGGGCGATGAGCGATGCCAATCCGAGAATAAGTCCCGTGTCACAAATAATCGAACCCACTGCATTGCCGAGCGCGAGTCCCGGTTTTCCTTGTAGTGCAGAAAGCACCGAAACTGCCGCTTCTGGTGTTGTCGTGCCGATGCTTACAATTGTTGCCCCGATGACGGCTTTGCCTAACCCCCACCGTGTTGAAAGTGCCACGGCTTCGTCAACAAGCCAATCTGCCCCTTTACCGAGTGTGTAAAGCGTCACTGCAATGATGAGGAAAAGGACTAAGC
>RKRO01000282.1 GCA_007571355.1 Candidatus Poribacteria bacterium
GTGTGCATTTATTTTAGGTTTTACGATAAAACAGATCTACGTCCATTTGGATCGCGTAGAAGAGAAACTTGATGGAAAAGTCGATAAGGCAGATTTCAAAAATCTTGAACGGCGCCTTGAAGGTGTTGAGGATCGTCTTAACAGTGTAGAAAGTCGCCTTGACCGAATTCATGACCGGAAACCCCGTAACACATAGATTTGTGAAAAATCTGAAAGAAGAAACTATGTCCACAACACACCCCAACGTTCTCTGGATTTATGGTGAGGATCTCTCCCCGGATATCGGCTGTTACGGCACACCTGCTGTGAAAACACCGAACATTGACCGACTTGCCTCGGATGGGACTCGTTTTACCAACGCTTTCGTCACGTGTCCAGTCTGCTCGCCGAGCCGATCCGCGCTCATCACAGGTACCTATCAAACCCATTTTGACGCACACAATCATCGCAGCAATCGTGATAAACCTTTAAGAACGGATATGAAACTTATTACCGATTGCTTCCGCGAAGCCGGTTATTTTACCTGCAATAGTCCGGGACCGCCCTACAAACGCCCCGGAAAAACGGATTTTAACTTTCAACGCGAAAAGCCTTTCGACGGCATCGATTGGCGTGAACGCACCGAAGGACAGCCCTTTTACGCACAAATTAACATTCCAGACACACATCGCGTCTTCAAGCCCGACCCTGAACGTCCGATTCCACCAGAGAACGTCGAATTACCACCTTACTACCCCGACCATCCGCTCACTCGAAAAGATTGGGCACGCTACCTTGAAAGCATTCAGATTTTAGATAAGAAAGTCGGGCAAATCCTCAAACGACTCGATGATGAAGGACTCACGGAGAATACCATCGTCTTTTTCATGAGTGACCACGGACGTGCGCATATCCGCTGCAAACAGTTCCTCTACGATGGCGGTATCCATATCCCACTTATCGTTCGATGGCCCGGACATGTTGATGCGAGTGTCGTCAGCGACGCGCTCGTCAGCGGTGTCGATTTCGCACCGACAACGCTTTCACTCACTGGAATCGAAGTGCCTGATTTTATGCAAGGGCAAGTCTTCCTCGGTTCAGACGCAACACAGCGCGACGCTATCTTCGCAGCGAGAGATCGGTGCGACGGAACGGATGACAGAATCCGATGTATCCGCACACATCACCATAAGTTAATCCGAAATTACCATCCAGAACGTCCGTACATGCAATTCAACGGCTATAAAAAACAGCAATATCCGCTCTGGAGTTTGGTCCCCCTATTGTCCGAACGCGGTGAGTTGTCACCCGCACAACAGCACTTCACAAAACAGACGCGTCCGCCTGAGGAGTTGTATGATCTGACAGCGGACCCTTATGAAATCAACAACCTCGCCAACGATCCACGTTATGATACCGTGCGAAACGAACTCGCCGCGCAACTCGATGCATGGATAACAGAAACCGGTGATATGGGCGAAATCCCTGAATCCTCCGAAATCATGACGTATTGGGACGAAAATATGGCGGAGAGTTTCAAACAAGGGATGGGAAAACGTGGACTCTCACCCGATATAAGTAACGCGGCTTACGTCAAATGGTGGGAACACCATCTCCGCTAAGCAACCCCGCTTTTTGAAAGGCGAATATGAAGCACAGATTCGGATTTGACGCACCCAAAAATAGACCGATCGAAGAATCTATCCGTTGGGCCGCAGAAAACGGATTCAGATATATCGACTTCCAAGCCGATGTCCCGCCGAATGACATCGCTGCATTTGACGCTGCGCGTGTCCGCACAGTCCGAAACCTCTGTGAAACACACAACATTGCTATCGGTATCCACCCGTCTTCCGCAATCAATAACGCCGAGTACGTGCCGATCATGGCTGAAGCCGTTGACAATTATCTCTATGCAAACTTAGAATTGGCACAACGACTCGGTTGTGGCTGGATCATCGGGCATGGCGGTTACCATTTCGGTGATGTCGCGCACCGCCGCGATGCTGCTATTGCGCGCATCCAACGATGGGTCGAGCGGGCTGAACAAGCAGAAATAGTCATCTTCTTTGAGAACCACAATCGAGAGCCAGAACACGCCGAAATCCACTACATTCCCCATAACGTCGCTGAGACGCGTTGGTTTTTCGACGAAATTCGTTCTCCCTATTTCAAGTGGGCATTCAATGTCGCACACGGGCATCTTGTGCATGAAGGATGGCAAGGCTTTTTAGACGCTTTCGGTGTAGAGAACATCGGTCAGGTCCGCCTCAACGACAATACCGGCGAATATGAAATCCACCTCGTCCCAGGCGAAGGCACAATCGATTTTGTGGATCTGTTTGCGCAATTGAATAGTCGCGGCTATGCGGGGTGGTTCAGTCTCGGCTTCGGCGATGCTGAGGATAAAGTGCGCATCCGAGATGAATTTGCTGGGTATTTATAGATGGAACTTGCGTATGCCTGTTACTTAACATTTTATCGATAAAAGGAGTAAACCGACACACCCCAGATAAGCCGGATCAGCACCCACGTGCCCCCCACAATAAATTGTCCGAGAATTAACCCCAAAAAGAGTGGTAACACCCGATGGTAGAGACGGATACCACCGAACCGCAAGATAAGATGTTTGATGCCCCAACTGATAAAAACGGAGAACCATAACCAACCAAAGGTCCACATGCTGCTTGCGACAGCATAACCGGTCGGATGAAACGGGAACATCGGGAACCGGGTGCGCAGCCACCACAGCAACCCTGTAAACAGAAACCCGACACCCATAAATGTTACCGCAGGGATGTTTGTCTCTGTTGGGTAGTAGAGCCACGAGCGGAGCATGTTGTAACCGCCGCTTCCTAACCCCGGATTCGCACCTATCTTATACGAGACCACCAGATACGCCCAAAACGAAGCGAGGATACCGAAAACAACGCCGCACATCATCGCCACGACCATCCGTCCTGTACGCATATTTGATACTTCCACAAGCTTAAAGCCTTCCAACGTGTGCGGCATCGGATGTGCGCGATAGCCACGGTTAAAAGCGAAGTAGAGCGACATCATCGTTAGACTCTGCGGCGGAATGCTCCGTGAACCGAGCGAATCCAAAATAAACTGACGCGGGTTCGCCACAAACATCTCGTGTGTCGGGGGACCAACCTCCGCACGGACCCGTGTGATCCCCAAGGCAAGAAGATAATAGATAGTAAAGTACAGCGCAATCATCCAGACCGCCATCCCACCACGATGTGAAAAAATAAAAAGAAAAAGCACACCACCGATTAATCCCGCCAGCGGCCACCGATAATCTGTTCTGTCCTGCATCTCAGGCGGCAGACTCGCATCTCGCTTTCTAAACAGTTTTCTAAACATCGCATAAAAATGCTTACGTCCACCGTACAGTCCAAAACAGGCGATAGCCAAATACGCACCCACACCTTGCGGTCCATCGTAGGGGAAACCCGGCAATACTTGTAACCCCATCGCACTGCCCAACACCCGTTCACCTTTCCAGAATAGATAGAAAAACCAGAGCGAAAACGACATCTCCAACGGCATTAAAAACGCCAGTCCGACCCCAAACGACAGGATATACACAGGTGTCCAACCGATCGCATTCCACGGTTTTTCAGTGAAATAGATGCCGAGGTCCGCTTTACGGACCGGTATCTCCGGGAAGGTTGGAAAAAACGCGTGGATGCCGTTAATCAGATCTATGCCGCCAGCAATCGCGAAGCCTGCCCACAACATCTTGTTCTTAAAGAGCCGACCATCTGAGTGCGTCATCTCTATCGGCAAACGGACGATCGGATAGGTGAGCCGCTCCCGTTCAATCCACTGTTTTCGCAGAAGCAGGTCGATGCATATCATCACCCAAATAAGGACAGACAAGAAAATCGTCCACCATAAAATCGGTTCCCACCAAGCCGCTAAATATCTCGATGAATAAAAGGTTGTATCGCCATCGTAAAAATCTTGCAACATCGACAAATCATCAAGTGTCATCCAACTTGGCAGATACCGCCAAAAGAGTTGCTGCCATTCGTTTTCCAGGGTCGCAAACCAGAAACCATTTGGAATCACAGGTACAACCGTCTGCATCATGTCGTGCCCCGCGATCGCCGAAGAAATTGAGAGGATGACGTAGATCGTCAGGAGCTCCGCCTGTCGGAGGGCAAAGCGTGGCAACAGGAACTTCAGCAAGAAATTCAGACACGTCAACACCATCAACGTCACCACGACATTGTAAATCAGTGACATCGTCGTCGGCAGCGTACTCCAGTAACGCAGATGGTTCGCCATAATAAAGTAGGTATTCGGCGGGATGAGGATAATGCCAAGCAGAATCGCACGGAAAGTAACGCCGGGATGTCCGGACTGCGATGTTTTTCGAAGATTCGCGGAATATTTTGACGTATTTACCATGTTTTTATGCCCTTTCCGCAGCACACAAATTCGCGAGTTAACGATAAAAAGAATAAACGGACACACCCCAGATAAGCCGGATCAGCACCCACGTGCCACCGACTACGAATTGCCCAAGAATTAATCCCAAAAAGAGCGGTAACACTCGATGGTACAAACGGATACCACCGAACCGCAAGATGAGGTATTTGATTCCCCAGCTCATAAAAACAGAGAACCAGAGCCAACCGAAGGTCAACGTACTACTTGCGACCGCATAGCCAGTCGGATGAAATGGAAACATCGGGAAACGCGTGCGTAGCCACCATAGCAACCCTGTAAACAGAAACCCGACACCCATAAATGTTACCGCAGGGATGTTTGTCTCTGTTGGGTAGTAGAGCCACGAGCGGAGCATGTTATAACCGCCCTTGACCACCCACGGATTCGCACCGGTCTTGTAGGAAACCGCCAGATACGCCCAAAATGAAGCAAGGATGCCAAAAAAGACACCGCACATCAGCGCGACGACCATCCGCCTTGCGCGCATATTCGCTACTTCCACAAGCTTGAATGCTTCCAATGTATGTGGCATCGGATGCGCGCGATAGCCACGATTGAACGCAAAATACATCGACAGCACCGTTAGACTCTGTGGCGGAATCCGACGTGAACCAAGTGAATCGAGAATAAATTGCCGCGGGTTTGCTGAAAACATCTCGTGTGTCGGGGGACCAACCTCCGCGCGGACCCGTGTAATGCCTAACGCGAGGAGATAATAGATCGTAAAGTATAACGCTATCAGCCAAATTGCCATCCCCGCATGGTTTGAAAAAATAAAGAGAAAAAGCACACCACCTATCAACCCTGCCAGCGGCCACCGATAATCCGTTGTATCTCGCATTTCAGGTGGAAGATTCGCGTCTCGTTTTCCAAACAGATTTCTAAACATCGCATAGAAATGCTTACGTCCACCGTACAATCCAAAACAGGCAATCCCCAGATACGCGCCTACCCCTTGCGGTCCATCGTACGGAAAGCCCGGCAAAGCCTGTAACCCCATCGCACTGCCCAGGATGCGCTCACCTTTCCAGAAGAAGTAAAAGAACCAAAGCGAAAAGGACATCTCTAACGGCATTAAAAACGCCAGTCCTACACCGAATGATAGGATATAAACGGGTGTCCAGCCGATTGCGCTCCACGGTTTTTCAGTGAAATAGATGCCAAGGTCTACCTTTCGGACCGGTATCTCTGGGAAGGTTGGGAAAAAAGCGTGGATGCCGTTAATCAGATCGATGCCGCCAGCAATCGCGAAGCCTGCCCACAACATCTTGTTCTTAAAGAGCCGACCATCTGAATACGTCATCTCTATCGGCAAACGGACGATCGGATAGGTGAGCCGCTCCCGTTCAATCCACTGCTTCCGAAGCAATAGATCGAGACATATCATCACCCATATCAGCACGGACAGAAAGATCGTCCACCATAAAACCGGTTCCCACCAAGCCGCCAGATACCGCGTCGAGTAAAAAGAGGCTTCCCCGTCGTAAAAATCTTGTAAGACAGACAAATCGCTGAGTGTCATCCAGTTTGGCAGATACCGCCAGAAGAGTTGTTGCCACTCGTTCTCCGGGGTCGCAAACCAGAAACCGTTTGGAATCACAGGCACAAGGGTCTGCATCATATCGTGCCCCGCGATCGCCGAAGAAATTGAGAGAATGACGTAGACGGTGAGCAATTCTCCCTGTCGGAGCGAGAAGCGCGGCAGCAGCCGTTTGACCAGAAAATTTAGGCATGTCAGCACCACTAACGTCACCACGACATTGTAAATCAGCGACATCGTCGTCGGCAGTGTACTCCGGTAGCGCAGATGGTTCGCCATAATAAAGTAGGTATTCGGCGGGATGAGGATGATACCCAGCAGAATCGCACGAAAAGTAACACCGGGATGTCCGGACTGCGATCTTTCTTGAGGGTTTGGAGAATATTTAGATGTTGTCGACATAAAAAATGATTTTGAAAAAGGACGTGGAGGGTCTCCGATTGAAAATACCAGCTGCGCGGGGCATCAACGTTATTTTTCATCATCTGTCTTATGAGTTACAGAGGTGATATCCCACAGCAACACTGTGCCATCCACACCTGCACTCGCGAGCGTCTGACCATCCGGACTAAACGCCACTCTATAGATCCAATGCTTATGTCCGGTGCGTACTTTCTTCTCACTGCCTGTTGAAACGTCCCATAGACGGACAGTTGTATCTGAACCTCCACCCGCAAGTGTTTTCCCATCCGGACTGAATGATAAACTATTAACAACAGAGTTAGGCTCTTTGAATATATTTAAGCGTTCACCCGTGGCAGCATCCCATAATTGAACACCATCTCTACCAATGTTTGCAAAGATACTTCCATCCGGACTAAACGCCACAATTGCTTTATTTTTCGCTGTTCGTCAGTAAAGCACCTATTGGGCTCAGAAACGCATCTGTTTAACCAGAACCGGGAACATCAAGACAGATACGACACAAAACAGCCCTGTGTTCCACAACCACACAGCCGTCGAACCCTCACGCAAGATTGACAACAACGTACATAACGGACTTACCGAATCCAACAACGGAATCGTGTCAAATGGCGGAAACGGCAGCAACGGCAGAAAGGTTAACAACAAAATAATCCCATAACCGATACTTTTCGCCCGAGCAGGTGAATGATGCAACGCAACACCAATGCCGATAAGCGCGAAAAAGATGCAACTCACCAATAATACTGCACCACACTTTACCAATTGCGAAATCGCCAAACCGCCCGTGTAACTTGAAAGTGCGAACAGCGGAACCGTCAACCAGATGCCCCACACCGCCCAAATCACAACAGCACTCAATTTACCTGCCAAGATTTTCCAATTTGCCAATGGTGACAACACAAGCAGGGCACCATTTGTTCCGTTCCTATCTATATGCCAAGCCTCGACTGCATGCCTCGGCACCCAAAATTGGGCAATAAATAGGAGAATCATACAGAGTTTATAAGTCTGTTGTCCGACGTTGGGCGTACGCTGCGCATAGAATTCCACTGTACCAACCAACAACAGCAGCGCGAATCCGCATAAAACCAACATCTGGATGCGCCGATATTTGGTAGTATTCGTATAACAGCGAAGTTCTTTAAAAATAATGGCGAACATATTTCTTAGAGAGTTTTCGGATAAGTGCTGAAAGGACACATCACCCCCATACAGCCTGACAACGGACAACGGATAATTATTTTTATTGACACATTTCTCTAAGAGTGATATTTTCAGTACAAACTGGCAACTGATAATCGACAACCGATAACTGAATACCTCCGATAGTTAAGGAGACCTTCCAATGTCCAAACTCAACATTGCTTTAGTCGGTGCAGGACGCCGCGGCGGTGGTGCACATCTGCCCGTTATCGCCAAACTCAAAGACGTTTACAATCTCGTCGCCATTTGCGATATAGACGAGGACACCGCAACCCGCTACGCCAAGGAATACGGCGCGACCCCTTACACAAATGTCCGAGACCTTGTCGACCATGAAGAACTGGATGTCGTTGATATTACCGTGCCGGGTGTCGCACACCACGCAATCGCATGCTTTATGGCGGATGCCGGCGTTCACATCCTCTGCGAAACGCCTATCGCCTTCACACGCCCGACAGCAGACCTGATGATTGAACGTGCCAAAGCGAATAACGTCAAACTTGAGATCGCTGAAAACTATTACCGTGTGCCGCGCGAACGATTCTTATCCAAAGTTATTGAGGCAGGTGTCATCGGCGATGTCGCCCGAATTTACCGTATCTTCCACGAAGGCGGTTATCACGGTATGAGTATGCTCCGACTCCGCGCAGGTGGCGAACCAAAGTCCGCACTCGGCATCACACAGACAACCCCTGTAATTCCGATCATTGACCGGATGAAACGTCATCACACCAGCGAGAGATGGAGCCTCGGCTTTATTGAATTCGACAACAACGCCACTGCCCTTATGGTCTACTCCAACGTCATCCATGCCCGTTCCTTGGGGCGCGGACAGACCGGAATCTCACAGATTGATGGCAGCAAAGGCACCATCGTCGGCGAAGACATCTACGTGACACCCGCAGACCAACTGGAATCTGGAGCAAGAGGTGTCGCTTACCGTCCCAAGCGCACAACAATCGATATGGATGGCCTTGACGTGATTGAGAAAATCTCGTTGGAACTCCCAGACCAGACCGTTACTTGGGAAAACCCGCTCAAAAACTATCGACTTCCCGAGGGACGGATCGCAGTAGCCGATGAACTCCTCAGTATCGCAACAGCCATACTTAACGACACAGAACCCGAATATGGCGCAGCACGTGGCAGGCAGGACCAAGAGATGAACATCGCAATGAGCGAATCCGGCAAGCGCAGCCGCGAAACCATCACCTTCCCGCTGACCGATCTAACCGAGACAGAGCGTGATGCCCACAAAAATTATCAGCGACACTATGGACATCCGATAGAAGACATTGAAGCCGGAATTGATACCTTCTTTCCACGTCGCTAACATCGTAGCACATCGGGTGAAAGAATTCAAACGTTTTCCGAGGCGGGGTTAAAACCCCGCCATTTCTCTATTCCTAACGCCAGTTTGATGAATCATTTCGGAGGTGTCGCAGGTTCTATTTTCACAGCGCAGCAGCGTGAATTGTAGCACAAACTGTGAGTTTGTGGGGGACGTGAATTGTAGCACAAACTGTGAGTTTGTGGGGTATAGGACACAAATGAACAATGGCCCCTCCGTAAGTCCAATATTTATCAAACTCACGTTATTCCTATATTTTGAAACCGCTGCCCCAATATTTACACACCGTAAAAAAACTTGATTTCCCATAGAAATATGTTATTGTATGGCTCATGTAAAAAGTGAGTGCTATTTTTTTGAGGCTTTGCATCAAACGGGCGAGTGGGCGAGAGACGTTGATGGAGATGGGATCTATGAAGTCCATACGAATACGATTGAAGGGGTCTGGACAACGGTTCGGAACTTCTCGCGTCCGTTTCGCAGCGTTCACAAAAAATTTCTTTCGGGTTACATCGCCATCTGTGAGTGCGTCATGAACCTGAAAGTTGTCTCTGTCGATTTTATCGCAAAACTTGTAAAAAGCACCTACGCTTGACATGAATGCTGTTGCTTTTTTTCGTATCTTGTATTATAATTCTATCGTTTGGACAGTTCTTGTTGGGTGAGCGTTGTGTTTTCAAAGGGGGCTCTATTTTTCCCGAACTTTGCCTATGCGTGGAACTAAGAGAAAAAGACCGCACGCCAGCGGCGTGGTATGTCTATAGCAAGTGGCATCTCCCTTCTTGCACGCCAGCGGCGTGCTATGTGTTTTGAAAGGTTCTGCCGTGTCTGTGCCGTGGAACCCAAAATTGTCCAAAGTTTAGTATTATAATTGCGAAACATCAAATTCACAAGGAGATTACGAGATTACATGGATTCATTTACGTTCTGGTATGTACCTGGTCAGATTGCGGTTCTGGTGGTTATATTAGTCATTTTGTGGAGATATAAGGGATGGTCCTCATATACTAATACCGCTGCTTCGATTCTAACCATTGTGGGTGTTTTGGGTACATTTATCGGTATCTACATTGGACTTCAAAAATTCGATCCGGGCAAACTTCAAGATAGCATTGGAGATTTACTTAATGGGCTTAAAATCGCTTTCAGTACCTCAATTATTGGTATTGGATCAGCACTATTCTTAAAAGGAATTAGGTTTGTCGCTGCTCTCAAAGACGTTGAAACATCTGGTGAAAGCAATCTTTCTTCAAAATTAGATGCGTTGAAGGACGCAATTGAAACAGACGGTAAAACAACCCAAGATATTTTACAAAACACCAGAATGGATCTCACTGATATACAAAGTAAGACCCTCAAGCAACTCGAGACCTTGACAACAACTGTCTCTAATGAACACAGTCAGTTGCGAAAAGACCGAGAAGCAACCCGAGACGTTTTAGCGGATACGAAAAATGAACTTACCGGTGGACAAGCCAAAATACTCGGGCAACTTGAGACCTTGACAAGTACCTTCTCTGATAAACACGATCTCATCATAACCTCGCAAGCGAATGAGGGATCGGAAACTCGTAAGATTCTCACTAACATGCAGTCCGAACTGACGGACAGGCAGAACAAGGCTTTCATACAACTGAGGGAACTGACGAAAACTGTTTCTTACGAACACAGTCAGTTAAGAAAGGAATTTGAGAATTTTTCAAAGAATGTTGCTGAAAGCATTACCGAACTTGCTACGAAAGAATTAATCTCTTCGCTCACGAAAGTAATTGATCAATTCAACACCCAACTCTCTACGCAGTTTGGCGATAACTTCAAACAACTAAATGAAGCTGTTGGGAAAACTGTGGCGTGGCAGGAACAATACCGGCAACAGATGGATACACTCGCTGATGAATTTCGGATTGCGGCGGAAAGTATTGAGAAATCTCGCGAGTCACTGGAAAATATAGCCGATTCCTCAAGCACAATTGCGGATCGGAGTAGTAGTATTGTTACCAATGCTGCGAAGTTGGATCCTATTCTCCACACATTAAACGATCAGTTAGAGGCATTCAGTGATTTACGCCAGAAAGCAAATGATGCTTTTCCGATTATTGAGGGCCGTTTAGATGCTCTTACTACAGAATTTTCAGATGCTGTCCAGACAGCCATCCAGGCTTCCCAAGCACAGTCCCATAAATTAAAGGATCAGTACAATGAGTTCCAGCAAGTTATAGAGGGTCTTGATGATTTTACGTCCAAGATTGGTAAAGTAACAAAAGATGTTTCAGATATCGTTAAGGATCTTCAAACGATCATAGATTCACAGACAAACGCGTTACAGAATTCCGCGCGTTATGTTACGACCATGCAAACAAAACTTGACGAACAATTAACAATATCTATAAGTGAATTAGGTAAGAACCTCGCCGCGCTGTCCGAAAAATTTGTTGAGGACTACACTCCGCTAACTCAGTCACTTCGTAATGTTCTTACTATAGCGGAGGGCATTCTTCCTAAACCCCCTGGAAATTAATATATGATAGAAAAGATGTTTAATCGGCAAGAGCAGGAAACCGAGGAACATTGGGTTTCTATATCTGATGTGATGGCTGGACTGATGGTGATATTTCTCTTCATTGCCATCAGTTACATGGTGAATGCTAACCGTGAAACAGAGGAATATAAACGCGAGAAAGAGCAGCTTGAAGGACTCAAGAAACAGGTTGAGAGTCTTATTGATGTTTACAGAGATTCACGGAGAACTTTGTCCGAAGCGTTACAGGAAGAATTTGGAGACGATCTGTTAAAGTGGCCAGGTTCTCTTAATACGGGAACCCTGTCTATCCGTTTTAAGAACCCTTTTGCGCAAGGCGAGGCTGAAGTACCAAATTCTTTTAAACATGTTCTGCGTGATTTCTTCCCACG
>RKRO01000326.1 GCA_007571355.1 Candidatus Poribacteria bacterium
ATATCTAAGGGAATACTTAGGGCAGTACCAAACTTACCATATCTAACAAAGAGCGTCTTGAAATTCGAACCGTCGAGATTCGCACACTGAATTTTACCGCTGAACTCATCTGCCCAATAAATTTTATTTCTATCCAAGTCCAGAGCCATACCGTTTGGCCCCAGTAAACCGGTGATAATGTATTCAACATCTGAACCGTCGAGATTCGCACGTTGAATCTTACCCGCACCAAGGTCTGCCCAGTACATTTTCCTATTCGGAATATCTAAGGTGATGCCACGTGGACTTTGCAAACCGGTGATGATGTCTTCAATGTCTGAACCGTCCAAGTTGGCGCGTTGAATCTTATTCGGTGTAGCGTTCCAGACGGTCCAGTACATCTTATTTCCATCAATATCCAGTGCAATGCCTTCCTTTATGCCTTTACTGGGGGAAACAAGTTCCTCAACGTTTGAACCGTCCAAGTTGGCGCGTTGAATCTTACAACCGCTCGTCCAGTACATCTGACCGCCGGAAGTGTCTAAGGCGATACCAATTGGAGAGCATACGTCAGTAACGAGGTCTTCAATATCTGAGTTATCGGAGCGAGTTCGCCGAATTTTACCTGATCTGTTTGTCCAATAAACTGTGGCATGATAGGGACGAAGGGACTTTGTCCCTATAACAGACGGTTCTTCAGGTAATATGTCCTGCGACGTTTTCTGGTCTTCCTCGTAATCGACGAAAAATACGAAAAAACCGACACATCCAATTCCAATTAACGTAATGGCAAGTCCTGCTTTTTTTAGCATCATTTATTTAGAGGGATGAAATGTGGAGTGGGCGGCTTGTCGAGCGTCCCTCCGCATCTACACAGGTGAGGACGTGCTCCCCTTTTACAGGTGTAAACCAGTACGGTTGCCCCGCGTACCCCTTGAAAATCAACTCACCGTTGAGAAACCAGAACAACTGCTGTGTTCGGTTGGAAGTTGAGGCTAACAGTTGTATCTTTTGGTTTTCTATCGGAATACTATCTCGTATATAATAAATGGTGTCTTGCGCAGGAGACAGGATGACTGGGGCGGTCCCCGCGACTGGACCTGTACACAGTGGATTATGCTCTGGAAGCACCGGCACAGCAAATCCGTTTTTTGTCAACCAAGTTGCCGCTTCGGCGGGCCACTCTTCAAATATCTCTGTTTCCACAGTGTTAACCGATGTCCCGGCAGTTTGCCTATGCGGTACCTCTATAGGCTCCGTAGAATCTTTACCTGTTGACTGGAGATTCCAGCAGTGTGAGCAGAGGCTATATCCCGTAACTCTATCAACATGAATCCGTTTGTGAATTGAACACACCTTGACAGACGAGATGCCGGGAATATAGACATCGCTTTTACGGGTTGGACAATAGGGTGAAGGAAGGACACCCGTGAGAGCACAAACTTCTCGCGTTTTAAGTTGTTCAGGTGTTGTATACCAGCGGTGTGTGTCTTGTCCTGTGAGTGCGGTGAAGAGCGCGAAGAGGATTGGGGTCGCTGCGTCTGCCCCGCTGAGCATCGGCGCACCTTTTCCATCGAAATTGCCGAGCCATATACCGATTGTCAATTTCGGTGAATATCCGATACACCATGCGTCCCGATGTCCATAAGAGGTCCCGGTTTTCCAAGCAATCTTTGGTAGATTCATGGCACTTTCAAAGGCTTCTGGATTTTTGACAGTGTTAGTGGGTAGTTGTGATTTGGTGAGCATCTCGGTTATAATGAAACTCGTCTCCTTTCGGAGTAAACGTTGTGAATAGCCTTCGGTTTCTCTCGGTTCCCCTCTACTATTAGCAAGAAGGTTTTCTGACTGCTGCTGACCGCTGATGACTATTTGGTGAGGCTCGAATTCTCCCATGTTTGCCAACCCCGCGTAAAGTGTGGTCAGTTCGAGCAGGTTCACCTCACATCCACCAAGAACCATGGAGAGTCCATATTTTTTTGCTGGGGCCAGTGTAGAGAGACCCGCCTGTTTGAGAAAAGCATGCAGTGTAACGTCTTTCAGGCGCGCATTCAAATTCACAGCAGGAACATTCAGAGAGGCAGCAAGAGCCTGCCGTGCAGTAACATAACCGTTATATATGCCATCATAGTTCACCGGTTCGTATCCAGCATAGTTAACAGGCACATCAAAGAGCAGTGTTTCCGGTGTTATCAAGCCTTGTTCGATCGCAAGGGCATAGACAAAAGGTTTGAGCGTGGAACCCGGAGAACGCGGCGCGAGGGTTCCATTTACTTGGCCTGAGGCTGGCTTGTCAAAGAAATCGTGGGAGCCTACCATTGCCAAAACATGGCGACTTTCGGTATCCATAACGACGATTGCCCCGGTGCTTGCACCGTGAATTTGCAAACGCTGCGAACCCGCAATTGCGGATGCGTTCAGGTATTCGCGGAGGAGTCGCGATGCTGTCTCTTGAACCTTCGAGTCTATCGTCGAGTATATCCTGCCATCTGCTGTGGCTTCCGTGTTCCATCGGTTTCCCTTAACCAACATCCGTGAGAGATGCGGCGCACTAAATGGGAGTACGTGTCGTTTCGTCGGTATAGGTTCTTGCAATGCTTCACGCCACTGTCTTTTTGAAATCTGCTGGCGTGCAAGAAGGCGATTCAGGATTTTAGTTCGCGCGTGCCGCGCGTTTTCTGGAAATTTGTCTGGACGCAAGTCTTCCGGTGCATTCGGAATGGCCGCAAGAAGTGCCGCCTCACCGAGACTAATCGCATGCTGCGGTTTGTTAAAGTAAAACCGTGATGCCGTCCCGGTTCCAACGATATTGCCACCATACGGGAGCATGTTAAAATAAAAGTTGAGAATCTCGGATTTGGAGTATGTCAGTTCGAGTTGAAGTGCTCGGAACATTTCAATAAGTTTGTTCGGAATATTCCGCGCTTTCGGTTCCATCAGTCGGGCAAGCTGCATAGTAATCGTTGACCCACCCCGCACAACCGTCCCCGCTTTGATGTTGTCGTAGAGGGCGGTTACAATAGATACAAGGTTGATCCCGCAGTGGTAATAAAACCAACGGTCCTCTGCTGTTAACATCGCTTGGTGTAATAAAGGAGAGGTCCCAAGACGGCTTTTGGAAACCTTCGGCTTTCGGCTTTCAGTCTGATGTCTTGTGGCGTTCAAATGTGTTGTGGATTCCACAGGAGAATTGAAAGCCACAAAATCAGTGCTAACAACTGATGGCTGACTAAATCGCCACATACCATCGTCTGCTAAGAACGCGCGAAGCCATTCGCCGTTCCGATCTAAGACAATATAAGACGGTGGGGGATGGAGACGTGTTTTCGGCAGCGGGAAACACCAATTCGCCAACACAAAGAGGAGAATAGTGAAGATAGGCAAAATAGCCATCAGTTTCCATCGGTTTTTAGCCAACGGTAATAGGAATTGACGACTGATGGCTAACCGTTGACGGCTATTCTCCTGTCTCCTTCTTTGTTGACCGTTTACCGCTGATGATTGATGGCTATTCCTTCTCATCACTTGTAACCACTTTGATACTCATACTACCCGTTACAGCAGATTTTGTTGGATCGTACATCGCTTCCGCCGCGATAGGCGGCAAGGTAAAATCACCTTGTGTCACCGCCCTTAGCGCATAATAGAACTTACGTTCACGTTGGCGCGGGAACGTTCCGAAGAAGATGAGTCGATCGTCGCGAATGTCGAGATAGTCTGGCTTGAACCCTTGTGTTTTCAGCCATGGAATCCCTGCTCTGGATTCCAGGCGTGGGTTCTCAATCTCGAAACCTGTTGGCAACATATCAACGACGACAACGTTTTCGAGGTTCGCCATGAGTGCTTTAACAGTGATCTCCGCAACGATTAAGTCGCCATGGACAAATGTGTCGGTGAGTTCCTCACCATCTTTGTTGAAGTATCGGCGCCGTACCAGGAGTTCACGTTCATATTCTTCAATGTACGAATCGCGTTGGATACCGAATGCGCTCCAGTAATAGTAGCAAGTCCCCTCGCCTTTGAGGGAGATTTGTATACGCGCACCGTCCCAGGCTTCATCAGTGAAACGCATCTCATTGGTATCAAAGTCAGCGAAATGTTCGCCGTTAATTCTGATAGTACCCTTGTAATTCCTATCTGCCTGTTTCTGCATAATCTTGCCGAGTGCAAGAAACGCGAAAGCGTTGTCTTGTGTTGTTCGCCATCGGTTTCCGTCAGAGGCTGCCTCACTCAAACTCTTGACGAGTGTCGGAATAGACGGGTGGTTTTCGTTAACTTCGGCAAGTACGTCCAACATAATCGCTTGCGCTCGGATAGGCGAATTAAATGTGCCACCTGTTTCCCAGCCTGCGTTGTCTTTACTATTAAAACTCGGAGATACCGATACCGGTAGCATTGAGATGGCAGTTTCGAGTTCACCACTCAGCGCGAATGCCCCTGCAAGTTGGAAGTAGCTGTAATCACTTATACCGCTTGCCCCCCTATTTTTTAAGTGGTGCATTGTACCACGGTCGGGTTGCCCCGCAGCGGCTAACACATAAGATGCATAGGTTGCAAGCGCGATCTTGGTTTTTACCTTTTTCGCGTCGTCTTCACCTTCCATATCGGGTGAAAATTTTGCCCGTGTTTTTAAACCTTCGAGCATCGCGTCGTAAACACGGTCTGCTACCTCATAGCCCGCTTTTCGAGCTTCAACGAGAAAGTGAGATGCGTAGATACTGCTCCACGAATTCACATAAGTCCCACCGGGCCAATATGAGAACTGGTTTTGTAACGTCAGCATACTTTCAAGTTTCGTAATCCCTGATGTAATATAGTAATCTACGGAATCTTCTGCTGCAAGTATCGGTTCGACCGTTCGTGCCAAGTCGCTAAAATAAAGAAGCGGAAACACTTTGCTGGTTGTCTGCTCCAGGCAGCCATGTGGATAACGGACGAGGTAACGCAGACTGTCCGCAAATGCAATGTTTGGAAACGGGGACAACGTCAAACTAAACTCGGATGAATCTGGGATTAGATTCGAGGGGAGGATGAAATCGACCGGTTGACCCGCGCGGACGACACCGTGTCCCGTTTTGGTGACGGGGGGCGCGACAGAGCGCAGCGGCAACTTCACATCCATTTGCGTCGTCTCAGTATTACCTTCTGCAGATAGATTGAAATTGACTTCTCCGAGCGCATCGTGAGCACGAATGTCGAAAAAGATTTGTGCCTCTGTCCCTGCTGCAACACTTTGGTTTATAGTGAGTTCATCGGATGGTATCTCTATGTTTTGAGGATCTGGTGTTTTCACCGTACCGTTTTGTGGCTGTGTCTCCAGGACATAGATGTCGTTCGCGGACAGTAATTGCACATCACCCGCAGATCGCAATTTTACGGAGAATTCGCCATCCGCGCCTGTCCCGTTAAAGATCGTAACAGGCACACGGATTTTATCACCACCTGCAAGGAAGCGAGGGAACGTCGGCGTTAAAACAATAGGCTCACGTACGGTCAAGTACGCGTCCGCGGCACCGTAGTCCGCTCCGGCGAAAGCAATCGCCATCAACCGCAACGTTCCATTGAACTGCGGAATCTTAAATTGAACAGTGCCGCGCCCGTTTCCATCGGTTTTTACAAATCCCGACCAGAGCGAGACTGGTTTTACGCGTCGGATACTGCTCGTGTTAAGCCGTTTCCGACCTAATCGCCTTGATGAAAGTTGGGTGTCGCCGCCTGTGCTTGAGTTGTCGGTCACATCAGCGATTTCAGGTAAAATCCCACCGTATAGATCGAAAGAACGAATTTTTAATCCGCGCTGTTGATAGAAAAAATCGTGCGGGTTGGGTGTTTGAAAATCGGTTAACGTGAGGATCCCTTCGTCTACAGCGGCTATACAGACATCATATTTTTGCCATGAACGTCTGCCGTGGACTTGGAACGTTATATTTACCTCGGTGTTAGGACGGGCAACTGCTTCCTGATTGGTGCCGGCAGCGGTCTGGGAAATTTGTGAGTTATCATTTCCAGGAAGTTGGATATTTTCAGTATTACCCGCACTATCTACCTGCTTGAGCGCCATTTCGATGGAGAGCCGTCTCCGCGTTGCATCGAGTTTCAGCGGAATTACACCGAAAGCGCGGGCTGGCAGCAGCGACTTGCTATCTGCCGTTGAACGCTCCGTATCCATCGAAATGGCGCGAGTCAGTGTCCCAGAGAGGTAAACGTTCGGTTTATATGCATTTCGGATAGGGATTGATAAAGTCGCTGTGTTTTCCTTCATCACGATTGTGCGATGGCTGAGCACCTGATCTCGTTCAACAGTCAGCAAAAGTGTGCCTGGGAACGGGGCTTTGACATTGAGTTTCGCAGTTTCTCCCGGACGATACGCCGGTTTGTCAAGGGTCATATCTAAACGTGTCGGATGCTTCATGGAGGTAGGGATGTTTCGCCATCCACTCACATAAAATCCGATTTCTGCTGTTGCCGCTGATTCAGTATCCTCAAGTCGAACGCGATATTGACCGTACGCTGAAGGCGTTAACGTTAGCGTTTGTTCGCTCTCTCCTGAAGTAAGGTCGTATGTTTTTACCTCTGTCGTTTGCGCTTCAGAGACGTATTCATAACGTCCCGCGGTATTCTGCCGCAGTATCGTATTCCAATGTACTTTATAGAGACTGAGTTTCAAGAGTCTCCCTGGCGCAGCTGCCATTGTATTGTCAACGGCTACGTAATCGAAACGGAGCGGTTGGTTAATTTTTACCGTTCCAGGGGTTGCCCGCCGGATCCCGACATAATGTGAGTACGGATGAATAATAACTCGGTGTGTAGCAGAGACAGCTCTGCCGCCGACCTCACTGACGGTCGCTGTTAGAATACCATTGAGTAAAGAGGGGGCTTTCAATGTTGCAGGAACAGTGAATTGGTAACGTGCTTTACCCTCCGCATTGGTTTTGGCTTCCCCTAATTCAATCCGTTGACTTTCAAATTGTCTGTTATTTTTAAAAACAAAGGGTTGCCACTTTGCTACATCCGTGCCGGATGCTAAGATACCATTGGCACCTGTCATCTGAACTGCCTGTAACTGAAGTGAAGCCTGAACATTCCTCCCGACAGCTGGGGGACCGAACAAGTTGGTGGCGTTCACCTCAAGGCTGATCTCGTCTCCGAGATTGTAAGACGGTTTATCGGATGTTAGGGCCACTTTCATCCGATCTGGCATAAATTCCTCAACCTGAAATTGGACGCTGCCAACAACTCGGTCTGCAATTTTCATTTTGGCGATATAATTGCCTGTCAAGGCGTAGTTAGGGATCGGAATCTTTACATCGCAGGTACCGCTTTCGCTCGTCTGCTGCCTAATTTCTTTAATGATCCTACTATCAGGCGATAAGACTTCGATGCGTGTCGGCAGTGGTTCTGGGGTTAATTGATTGGGGCCACGCACGATACCAGCGAGTTGGACAGTTTCACCGGGCCGATAGACACCTCGACTCGTGTAAAGAAACGCTTCGTATCCTTTCTGTAAATACGCGGGGCCTGAGATGTTGAAGTCTGCTGTCGCAATTTTATGACGGTCTAATTGAATAAAGGCAAGGTCGTCACGTTTCGCAACAGTAATCAGAAACGGTGTAAAGTCTTTAGTCTTCTCGGTGACATCGCTAAACTCGACAAAACCTGCCCAATTCGTTGTACCAGTCAGCAGCGTCTGATTGTTATCGCTGATGAGTTTGACCCGGGCTGTCGGCACCGGGTCTCCGGTCTCAAGAGATTTCACCCAAACGTATAGATTATCACCTGCACGTTTCGCACTGATACCTAAATCTGTAATGAGAACCCATTGATGTGCGCTAGTCCACCGACTCTCCGCATTTCGGGCAACAACCTTGAAGATGCCGACATGTTCGTCTGAGAGGTAATCCTCTAATGAGATAGGGGTCGTTACCTCTTCGTTCAATTGTGTCGGTATATCAAGTACTTCCGAATGGATAGACTTACCTAAATTCCGGTTACTCCGTGTACTCCATCTTTCCAATCTTGAAAGATAGAGGAGATTGTTGGCAAAAACTTTCTCAATTCCGAGTTCCACCCGTTTGACGTTAATCGTTGCGAGGCCAAGGTTTAGATGTCCTTTTCTCGCGAGGAAGAAACCGGTGCCGAGAAACCGGAGTTGCGGGGCAATGTCTGGTATTCTGAGTTTGGTCACGTAATCCTGTTTTAAGACAGCGTCATTGCGTGCTGTTAAACCGCGTCGTATTTTTAGTGTATAGGTAGTCCCCCGTTTAAAATTACCGTGGATTCTAATGTTCCGATAATTGGATATCACTTGATAGTTGCCTGCGGGTGTAACTTCAAGATAAGGTTCAAGCGTATCGCTGAGGACTGGTGTGTTAAAACTGGCTGAAATATAAGGGGTTCCACCGCTTTCCCGAACCTCTGAGTATGTTACACCGAGTGTCCCCTGACCCTGGAGTCCTACCCGTGTGACATGGGTTTTTTCCAGCCCAATTTCCCCACCTGTGCATTTAAAACCTTTTTCAATCTTAATTTTTATGTCTTGGTCAGCATTACCACGTTTTATCCGATTCGTCACGAATCTTATTGTCCGTGCTGTTGCTGCCTGGGTTTCAATTTGATAAGGGATTTCTGTTTCGTCAACAAGTTCAATAGAGAGGTGTGCCTTTAAATCGGCCGTCGTTACCGGGTAATTGAAGGCTATTGTACCGAAACCTGTTGCATATTCACGTGTATTGTCGATCCTGAATTCCAGGCGTGCTTGTTGGACTGCAAAGGGTTCGGTGGCGAATTTAAATTCTTTTTGCCCGGTAAGTAGGAATGTTTCGGATGGGTTGAGTTCTGATGTGAGTTCGACAGTGTATTGCGCTGCAGGGGCCAGCGGTGCGTCTAAAAAGAAACCTATTCTATCGGGAGCGACCCAACGTGCTATACCCTGAACGGCGGGTGTAAATCGCAGGGCTTCCAATGGAACTTCTGTGCCCACACGCGATTTATCAACGATGGCTTCCGAAAAAGTAATTGAGAAATCTGTCCATTGTGGTACTTCCCCTTGTGGCGTAAATGTGTTAACGCTGTATCGCGTTTTGGGATGCATGTTGTTCTGAACAATATAGAAGATACAGGCACCGAGGAATAGTGCCATCAACCCTATAACCCCGAATAGACTTTTAAGTAACAAATTTCGGGAACTTCCGTGTTCCGACGAAGGATTTTTAGAAAGTTTGGAAAACACCATGAGAAGTGCCCCCTTTATTTTAAAGATTTTGTCCTTATTGGTTTCTTGTTTCTAACGATTTTAAAGACCATTTGTAGAAAAATCTTCTGTTTTTAAGACATTTCTTTTCGATTCTGACGAATTTAACGAATATAATGGGAAAAAGATACTGGATAGATTAAGCAATTTTCATGCCAAAGTTTTGGGGGCTTTAGTACGGAGCGTTTAAGAAACAATAATCAAATTTAGGCGAGGTTCAAACTCGTTAGAAAAGTGTCTTTAGGTGACATTATGTGTAAATATAAACACATAGGGACGGATATCTGTATCCGTCCCTAAAGGTAAGTATTTTGATGAAGTTGCAAATCAAATTGTGTCTATGGGCAACAGGCTTCAGAACCAGAACCGTGACATCAAAATAATCTGGTCTGTGCCTTGGAGTTGACGTAATGTGCCTTTGTCTTGGATGGTATCATCTTCGCCACGGTCAGCATTTGTAAGATTTGCCCAGTAAAACAGTGAGATGGCCCCATTTTCCATGAAATTGTATTGGGCACTCAGCGTCAATCGTTGGCTTGCATCCCCCTTTACAGTCCGGTCTGGATCGAACAAGCCGTATCGACCTGCGAGTGTAAGTTGCGGCAGGACGCGATATTTTGCGCCGACATAGTATCCCTTTGAGTCAACGTCATCCGGTGCGAAAGAGGCAGCCTCTCCATTGTTCCCAAAATTAAACTCTCCTTCTATACTCAGACCCGCATAAGAAGCAGTGAGGAATGCACCGATGAGGCGTTCCCAGTCTTCTCCGGGTTTTTCAAAGATACTAGAAATACCCGCGCGAACCGGTCCGAGTTGCGCACCAAGTGTACCAAGTCCGCCTTTTGCTGCAGCGTTATTGGCGTTAAAGAAAGCCGCATTATAAAAAACTTTGCCTGCACTGCCACCGAGTTCAACCCCGATATCCCGTTTATTAGAACCGAGACTGTAACCTTTTCGAACGAGTATATTGTGGTCCTTCTGTTTAATAGCGAACGGGAGCCGGAATTGCCCGACTTTGACGTAAAGGTGTTTCGGGATGGCATCTACCGTTGCAAATGCATTCATCGTTGTTCCTGCATTATTAGAAAGCGTAAGGCTAATGTGTTCAGAGGCTTGCGCATTGAATGTTACTTCTGCTTGCATCAGCAGAAATCTGTCAATCGAGGAATGGCACGAATTACAGTTGGCTATAGCGTTTTGCTCTTCGTCAACATGTGTTGTTTTGATGAATGCAGTTTGGAAGTCAAACGATGTTGTGAGTTGTTTCACTATCTCCTTGGCTTCTTCCGTCACGGCTTCCATGTCGAAATCTTCGGGAAATTCAAAATAGTTCTCTTCAAAAATTTCACCGATACGGTTTCGTGGGCCACCACCTGCAGGGTCAAGATGGCAAAAACTACATTCTTTCTCAAGTTCAGTCGCAAATTCAGGACGCGCCTCCGCACCGGTCTGCAATAGGAGACTGAGCGCGATACTTATGACGAAGCCAAGGTGTAGAAACGATGGGACTATGTTGGATATATACCAGCATTTTACGCGTCCAATGATGTGGCTGATTTGCTTCACGTAGCTATTAGAATATATGTCCAAGAGAATCTCCTTGTTTTATAATAAAATTTGATGAGGGTAACATGGCTGGCGAGGTATCGACCTCACCAGCAAAAATCCTATTCAAGTTCTGTGAAAACGTAATCTATATCTTCGACTCGGGCGTGACATCCCCAACAGATACGGCCCTCAGCGATGACACCGAATTCAGTATCTGCCGCATTCCGAGTATATTCGATGAATTCCCAGTCGTTGTGATCCGGATCCACACCCGCTTTCTTCCGCATAATGGCAATCAGTCCGACGTAGTCCTTACCCGGACGGTATGCTTCCTTTATAACGATGCTGCCGTCGGGATATGGAAATTGCTGTTCACCGTTAGACGCGATGTCTTCTCGTGTTTTATTAACATAGACGTTTTTTGTACCATTGTGCGGATCGCCGCCAGCGACGAGAGGTATAGGTTCGGTGTTTAATTTGAGCCACTGTGTATAGCCTGCTACATCTGCTGGTAAACCAGGGAGAACTACAACCGGTTCCGCAGTTTGCACAGATTCTGCTGTATCCATAGTTTTTTCTCCATCTTGCTGTTCAATGATTTCTTCTAATTGCTTTTCGGCGCAACTGGTAAAGAGCAGACAGGTTATTAGTGTTATTGTGAGATTGGATAGTAGGTTTCGCGTTTGCGTTCTCATGGTAAACACCTCAATTTTTTTAAGGGGACAGGACTCAATTGTCAGTTAACAGCACGCCGTGAAACAGAAATGTGATTCGTCAAAGCATCTTTTAACTGAGGATGGACAACTGGTAACTATTAACCAAAAAGTTTCACAGAAAACCGTACGGATAACTGAATTTAGTATAAAGCAAATCGACAAGTTTTTCAAGAAAATTCGCGTATACGCTCTTGTTATCAGTTTGTTGAAATTCTGTCTTCCGATTGTTTGAAACTAACGATGCGTTTTCGTTTGCCATTCTACTCACTGTTACTGTATCATATCAAGGTAGTAGATACAATTTTCTACTGAGGTTATGGATATAAACAGATACTCATAAAAGGAGAGATAATTCAGATAATGCTAAGAAACCTATTTAAAGG
>RKRO01000122.1 GCA_007571355.1 Candidatus Poribacteria bacterium
TCAGGAGATAGAGGGTTTTCATGTACACACCGCAACAGAACGATACCAGATGAACGGGACAAGAGAGGAAGCTTACGCTGAACCGACGAACCGTTACTATGATGTCAACGGTGCTTTGAAATGTCTTTTGGCGGATGCAAATTTTGAAGCCTCTAATGCATTACAGGACACCTTATTTGAGGAGGGCTAAGCAATGTCAATAAAATCTATAGAGCGAGACTTCATTGACAAAGTCTCGGCACAGATTCGGGTTTTACCCGATGGCAGAGACCGCTTTCGCGTGTTTACCCCTTTCCGATTTGACGATGGTGATCACATAACTGTTATTCTAAAAAAAGAACAGAGACGTTGGCTACTCTCAGACGGAGGGCATACCTACATGCACCTCACCTACGATATTGATGAAAGGAAATTATTTAGCGGTACACGCGAGAAAATTATTTCGAATGCCTTATCTACGTTTAAAGTTGAAGACCGTTTTGGAGAATTAATTCTTGAAGTCAAAGACGCGCGCTTCGGTGATGCATTATACGCTTTTGCCCAAGCACTTGTGAAAATGGGTGACGTGTTGTGTTTGTCGAAGGAACATGTACAATCCACATTTATGGCAGATTTTCAAGCACTGTTCCATGAAGTTGTTCCAGAAACGGACAGAGATTTCGACTAGCACGATCCAGAGCATGATGAAGGAAAAAAATACACAGTAGATTGTCGTATCAATGGGATGCCTGAACCGCTTTTTGTATATGCCCTTGCCAACAATGATAGAATCCGAGATTCGACAATCAAATTACAAAAGATCATGCAGTGGAACATTCCGTTTCGTCCTTTGGGGATCTTCCAAGATAGAAAAGTTGCAAATCGTCAAGTAGTTGCCCGTTTCGATGATGTGTGCCCCATGCAATTCTCCAATCTCAAAACAAACAGACAAGAAATTGTGGATTATCTGGACGAGAAGATCCAAACGGGGTTTGTACCGTAATGTTCAAACATTAGTTTATAGTAAAACCCGTAAGGATTGAAACACATCAAACCGAAGCAGTTCCCCTCTGATTCCCCGCTGATAAGGGAGGGGTTCTTCGAGCGGTTACCTTCCTAAAAATGTTCATTTATTTTCGGATTTACGATAAGAGCCGAAAACACGGCTTATGTTAAGTCTAAAAAAACAGAGGTTTTTATCATGGCAAAATCAATCGGAACACTTGCTGACGTAGGAGCGTCCGCGGTTTACAAAGACGAAGCATCAGACGCTAACGCCAAAATAGAGCACCTTGAACGCCGCGTCTCAACACTTGAGCTGCTAGTCAACGATCTGATGCACCACCTTGACTCACCCACAAAAGCACCAGTGCGTTCAAAAAAGGTCACCAAGCAGAAAACGCAACAGAAAGCATCTGGTACCCAGAATGAGCATTCTGACAAAGCGTTGAAAAGACTCACAGAATACATTCGTGAGCACCCCGGCCACACACGCACAGAAATGGCGGAAGCACTGGGGCTTGGAACAAAAGTCGCAGGACGACAATTGCACCAACTCATACAACAGAAAGTTGTTGTAATTAAAGAGGGAAAGCGCGACGGTCAGACGAAAAAATGCTTTTATCTCAAATGAGAACTTTCTAATCTTTCAGCATCTTTAGGGATCCGAACGCTATCAGTCGCAAGGGAGCGGCTCGCTTCGAGGATGTGTGCAATAGGCAGTTTCCCAGTTTAGAAGCAAACCGTCAAGGAATTGTGAATTATAGTAAAGCCAATAATGATTGAAACACATCCTATCGAAACGAGGGACCTCTGCTTCCCCCCTGATAAGGGGGGGAGGGGGGTTGTCTTCCTAAGAGTGTGCATTTATTTTTAGATTTTACTATATCTGGAGGCGAACGGCCAGAGAACACTTAGGCAATCGTAACTTTAACCCAAGTTGCTCCCAAGGGATTTTGGACAGTGTAACACCGTTTTTCGGACACTTTCTTCACCCCGCAGGGGGGCTATGGTTATAGCAACTTTAAGAAACTGGAGTCTGTAATTCATGATTGAGAAGCGGTTAAGAGAACTCTGGGACAACTTACAAGGCAAAAAACCGCATCTACCACATTTCCTATCGGAGATATATTTAGACGGAATCCGTGGGCTTGATAATCTGCGGGTGCTGTTTGATTATCCGGTCAGTGTCATCGCAGGCGGAAACGCCACGGGAAAGTCAACAGTGCTGTTCGCGGCTGCGTGCGCATATAAGGTACCAGGAGCCGGCATTAAAGATTTCGTGCCGTCCACGCTTTTTCCATATTACCGCCCTAAACTGGGTGACCGTCAGGATATACCGCAAAGCATAACGCTGGAATTCAATTATCAGACCCCAGACGGCATACGTTCCATGCGGTGGCGACGTTCCAAAGGGTGGAATCGGAGTTTCTTTGGTCGTAAAAACGCCAGCCAACCAGAACGACAGGTCTATCTCAGGACGCTTAGCAACCTGAGTAATCCATCTGAGGTACGAGGCTTTCTCAATAGCATGTCGCGCCTGAAGGCTAAACCCGAAGAAACACCGTTGACCCCCTCACAAATCGAATTCGTACACCAGATGCTCCCCTTCAGATATGCAGAGGTTGTTGATCTGTCCAGCGGGAGTAAAAATCTCCTCTTCGCTGCCCAAGAAGGCGGAGTTGTTTATTCTGAACTGCAAATGGCTGCGGGCGAACGTGCCTTGTTACGATTGTCAAAAGAGATCGCGCAACTTGATGGTGCACTCGTCCTAATTGATGAAGTAGAAGCTGGACTACACCCCTGGGTGCAGCAGCTCCTTATGTTGCATTTACAGCAATTAGCACTTCGCAACGATCTCCAGATTATTGTGACATCTCACAGCCCGGTCGTCCTCAACTCAGTTCCAGCACGCGGCCGCATCTTTCTCGACCGGGAAGAGGAATCAGGCAAAATTATTGTCCGGCCACCCTATCGTGATGTCATTCAGAACGCACTTTATGGACGCTCTAATGAGGTGATCAAATTGCTCTGTGAAGACGAGATTGCTGAGGGAATTCTAAAAGGGGTGTTTGACTTGCTGTTATCCAGTCAAAACATTAAGTGGGAGTCTATCCATATCGGGCGCGATACAGGCGCGAGTGAATTCCCCATGCACGCTCGTGCTTTGGCAAAATTTGGGCAACTTCAAAACACCGTCTTTATTCTTGACGGCGACCAGCGCGATGGGGAAATCGCACAGAAAATACAAGCAGCAGCAGGACACAGCATTAATGTCCCTATACTGTTCCTACCCGGCAGTGGCGCACCAGAGAATTGGGTGTGGAAGAAACTTCGACAAATCTCTGGCGTCGATGCAGCCCAATTCGGCACCAGTCCAGGAGTTCTGTCTAAGAACTCATAGCGAGTACGGTTTATGAATGGTTGAAAGTTATACGAAAGTTAATCATAGCATACGCTAAATGACGGAACCCCAGACGGGTCTCTTTGA
>RKRO01000548.1 GCA_007571355.1 Candidatus Poribacteria bacterium
AAACACCTCCCGGTTTACCTTATCGCTGAGAGACTTTCCGAAGCAGAGACAAATAAACGCCGCCGTTCCATCCGCCATCGTGCGAAACGCAAAGCACAGACCCCCTCAAAAGCACGCTTACGCCTCGCGGGATGGAACCTTTATATCACCAACATTGAAGAACATCAACTCACACCGAAACAGATAGCTGCCGTTGTCGGCATCCGTTGGCAGGTTGAACTCATGTTTATAGTAAAGTCAATAATTATTGAAACACATCCTATCGATACGATGTCCCTCTGATTCCCCCCTGACAAGGCGGGGAGGGGGGTTGGCTTCCTAAAAGTGTGCATTTATTTTTAGATTTTACTATATCTTTTTTCTTTCCATTGTTTGTAGACCTCCGTTTTCATTTTCCGCCAATTAGCGTCCTTATTTCCGACTCAAGTCATTCCTACTGAATAAACAGCACGTGCCTGTTCCCGAGATGCCCTCAGAAAACCGACTTTTGTATGGTTCTACGCAGCTTGCGCTAAGTATAGCGTTAATTTAGGTAAGTTTCAATTGGAAAAGGTGCTGTTGAGAAAGTGAGAGGTTTATGCCAAAAAGCGGTGATAAAACAGGGTTGTAAGGATTTTGTAGCCCGCTTTGAGGGTGCCGGTGAGGGTACCAGTGATTTTGGAGGTGCCGATGCGTTTGCGATACCGGACGGGTACTTCACAGGCAGGGATGCCGCATTTCGCGGCTTTCAGCTGCATCTCGACTGTCCATCCGAAGGTTTTGTCTTGCATGTTTAGGTTAAGGAGTTCAGGGTATCGGATGGCACGGAAGGGACCTAAGTCTGTATAGCGAACACCGAAGAAATGGCGTATCAGGAAACAGGCGAGCCAATTGCCGAAACGTGCTTGCGGGAGGAGTGCCTCTTTTGCAGCACCTTGTGTCCTTGTGCCGATGACGAGTGCGGCTCTGTTTTCGAGTATAGGTTGTAGGAGTTGTGACATGTCCGTTGGGTAGTCGCTATAGTCGCCGTCGAGGAAAACGACGATATCCGGTGGTTGTGTTGCAAGGGCAGCGATGCCGGCGAGACAGGCGTATCCGTACCCGCGCCGCGGTTCGGCTACAACGCGTGCGCCGTTACGTTTGGCGATGGCGGCGGTGTTGTCGGTGCAGCCGTTGTCAACGACGATGATTTCTTGGCATGTGATTTCCGCATTGTGTGCCGTTTTAGGGATATCACTGATGACTTTCGCGATGGCACTTTCTTCGTTAAGGACTGGGATGATGACTGAGACGGTTGGCATGGGGCCTCATCGTACGGTTAGGTGCAGCTCCAGTTGGGTTGAACGAAAAGTCAACTGCTAATATTTCAGACACGCCTGAATATCCTTGGCGGGGTTTCAGGCCCCGCCTGCAGACGGTGCATGCTACAGTTTTGCAGCGGGTTCTTGTACTGTGTCGAGGAGGCGTTGAATGACGGTGTCAGAGTCAATACCTTCAGCTTCAGCATGGAAGTTGGTTAGGATACGGTGGCGCAGCACTGCCGGGGCAACAGATTTCACATCTTCACAGGATGCGTTGTAGCGGCCGCGTAGAATGGCTCGTGCCTTAGCACCTAAGATGAGATATTGCCCGGCACGGGGGCCAGCACCCCAGCGGACCCACTGTTGGATGAAATCGGGTGCGTCTTCTTCTTTCGGACGTGTTGCGCGCGCGATTTTTACGGCGTATTGCACGACGTTGTCGGCGGCAGGTACACGCCTCACAATATTATGGAGTGCTACGATGGCGTGTCCAGAGAGCGTGCTTTCGAGTTCAGGTATCTCTGCCCCAGTGGTCGCCGAAACGATGTCTGTTTCTTCCGTTTCTGTAGGGTAGTCAATGACGATTTTGAACATGAACCGGTCCAACTGTGCCTCCGGTAGTGGATATGTCCCCTCTTGCTCAATCGGGTTCTGTGTGGCGAGGACGAAGAAGGGTTGCTCAAGTTGGAATTCGTTGCCGCCAGCAGTGACGTGGTATTCCTGCATGGCTTCTAAAAGTGCTGCTTGCGTTTTCGGCGGTGTCCGGTTAATTTCATCTGCAAGGAGGATGTTCGCGAAGATCGGTCCCTGAATGAACCGAATTGTGCGATGTCCGGTTGTCCGGTCTTCCTCAAGGACATCTGTACCAGTGATATCAGCAGGCATTAAATCCGGAGTGAACTGGATTCGCTTGAACTTAAGGTTCAGGATTTGCGCCAGGGTTCTAATCATAAGAGTTTTGGCGAGTCCTGGGACACCTTCGAGTAGGCAGTGTCCACCAGCAAAAAGTGCCATCAACATCTGATTGACAACTTCTTCTTGCCCAACTATGACCTTTTTGAGCTGTGCCAAGATGAGTTCTTGGCTCTCCATGAGTTCTTCTATCGCTTTAACTTCTTCAGTTGCTGGCATTTTTAAATTATGGCCTCCTGGGCGAAAGAAACGCCCAATCAAAAACCCTTCCTCTTTGTTTCGGGCAGGTTTTCGGTTATTTCAACGCTATTTGTGAATACAAATCAAACTCACGTTCAATTAAAACGCTTGTGTTAACATGAACCGTTTTGTACCTCGGTTTGAAGCGATTCTGACGACATATTTGAGATGCAGGATGTTCTCCGGCGTGACCCTCGGTGTTAAGAAACGGATGGTCTGATGCATTTCAGCCTTACGTTTGGATTTGGTGTAGCGAAGTTGAATTTCCGCCACCTCGGTTTTTAATACCCGTTCTTCTGGGACAATATCTATGTTGAAGGGTGCCTCGGTCCTGACGGTGATTTTATCCTCAAGGGTGAGTGCCTTGCCGATAGTGGCGGGGTACATTCGGCGTTCCTCACTCAGTAACTCGGCGTAAGGGTGTTTGACGAGCGGTAGCTCAAGCACGAACTGGCTGCCGATAGCGTAGAGATATTCTTTACAGGACCAGGTGAGCTCAATGTTCAATTCGCCTTTGAGTGCCGAGAGTCCAGAGACTTTGAAATTTTCGATTTTGGCGCGATCGTCGAGTTCCAAAAGTTTGTGAAGGAACTCGGATTTTTCTTCAGCAGTTTGGAGATGTGAAAGTTGACTTCGCAATTTCATATTATAGCTGCCTGTGAGGGTTAATTCTTGATGGACAGAGACACTCATATCTCTTTTCACCGCTATGTCAGTGTGAATCTTTTTAAGATTTGATATTGCGTCGAGAGTGGGGCTCTTCTGAAAGCGGTAGAGTTTGTTCTCCATATTACCAGCTGCGTCGTTGGATTTTGTATCGCTTGCGTTTTCTGAGAAACGCGGGTTAATAATCAGGGTCCATCTATCTTGGTCGCTGGCAGGGAAATCGCCGAATGCACATGTCTCTGCTGTCGGGTCGAGCCAGATGAGTTCGTTGTCTTTGTCGCCTTCGACGGCGAGGATCATGTGATTAAAATAGGCAAGCGAGGGTACGGCTTCGACTTCAGAACCGCCATCCGGGAGATGTGCGTTGATGCCGCGTGTGTCGCCCGCAGAGATAAGAACAGGATAAGAATTAATGCCTGCGGATTCAAGCATCGTCGAGAGGAGTGTCGTTTTGTCCTTACAATCGCCCTTTCCGACTTCTAAGACGAGGTCGGCGGGATACGGTTTGATCGCCCAAATACCGAGTTCAAAGCCGAGGTACTGAATGTTCGTTGCAACATATTCGTAAAGCCGTTTTATTTTTTCTTTTCGTGTCCACGCGCCCGTGAGAAGCTGCTCTGTCTTTTTAGTGATCTTGGGTGTAATCTTGTCCTGTTCGCGAATCAGGGTTGTGTACCACGTCACGAGTTTATCCCAGGAATCGAGTGAGGAGATACTGATGTTATAAGCGAGGTCTTGGGGTGCGGGCATCAGGTATTCTTGATTCAGGGGTGGTACATCGCGTGTTTCAAAGGTGTAGGTACGGGTATAGTTATTTTCTGTAATTGTGGGTTCAATATCGAGGAAAGATGTCTCCGGTTGCGCATCTGTGACAGCGGGCGCGCCTGAAATCTGGTAGTAGAGATCCTTTTTCTTTGGCGTATGAACTGTGAGGCGGTAATATTGTACTGGATGCGGTCCTTGGAAATAGACTTGCCGCCAGAATTCGCCTTGCATGACGTGTCCGACATTGTTCGTGGAATAGGCGTAGTCTATGATACAACCGTCGCTAATTTTAGGAAGTGTGAAGTACATCAGACGTGCGTCAACGTATAGCCCCGCGTCCACAGCACTCGGTGGTGGAACATTGGCGATAATTTGGTTTTTGTCGAGTTCAACGAGTTCACCGCTCGGGGTTAATGTACGTGCGTGGTGGATGGTAACATCGTCTCTGCCACGCATATAAGGGATGCTCACCTCTGCAAGGTTTTTACCGTCTTCGTTAAAGATTTTTGCGATCCGCCGTGTAGAGTAGATGTAACGGCTTTTTTCATCGATATTGACATTGACGCTCTCCCAAAGGACAACCGCCCCCTCATCTGGGTAATCTTTTTGGGAGGGGAGTTTATCCATAATTTCTTGGATCGCTTGCTCGTCTGCTTCGCTGATGTAGTTGTAAGGTAGCGATGATCCACGATTATCCGGATTCTGAGCGGCGATGTCGGGGCCACGCCCACGTGTTTCTGTTTCGCCCAGTTCGTTACTGACGACTGGCTCCGATTCGGTTGAAACAGATGTGTTTTCTAAGCGCGAACGTCGTGTCCCTAAGAACGTCTTTTCGGCGAGCGTACCATCATCTGTTTCCGCTTTTACGACTGTTAGGTTTCGAGTTGCCCGCCTGTCTCCGTTATCATCGAGATGCGGATGTTCAGTTTGAACATTTCCATCTTTCGCATACCACGCCTCTGTTCGCGCCTGTAACAATAGAAATGCTTCTAATACTGAGACATCGCCATCGTTGTCCGTATCGCTATCAGTTGCGGAAAAAGCATCTACAAGGACATCGCCGAATCCTGCTTGTAGCGAGTAGCCTTCATTGGGTGAACTGGAGGTAATAATGATACGTCCAGGTCTGCTGAGTTGTGGCACAAGTTTACCACTATAGGGGAAACCGAAGATTAGAATCTGGCGTTCGGCGGAGATGTTGTTTATGCGTGCTATGTATTCTGCTTCACTGATATCCGGTCCGATCAGATTATATTTCAATTCACCTTTGTTGGTACGGGATGCGTGTCCGATCATGAAGAGCAGGAACCGATCTGCCGGTTCTATAGTCTCTGTGAGTTGGTCGAACGCTGCTAAAACCTGTTCACGTTTCGATTCGGTATCGACGAGTCCTTCCGCGCCAGACGCGTCCATATCTTCAAAGAGAAAGGTAATTTGGTCGGGTGTATAACCGTATTCATCGGTGAGGAGTTGGTGGAATCGGGAGGTGGCATTCCAGAATGCATCATAAAAGGATTTCTCACCGGCAGCACCACCGATGATTAGGACGTGGTCTGCTGCAAGTGCTGTTGTAGAAACCAGAATAACAGTGAGAATTACAATGAATGTTTGGCGCATTTTCTTTTTCTCCATTAATGTTTTTAAGATCCCCGCGTGTCGGAATTGGATATGAAATCACCGCTTTTTCCGCCAGTTTTTTTCACCAGTCTGACATCACCGATGACCATCTCCTTATCCACTGCTTTGCACATATCGTAAACAGTCAAAGCTGCGATTGAAACGGCTGTGAGTGCTTCCATCTCTACGCCGGTGCGACCGATCGTTTGGATTTCTGCTTTAATCTCAATCCGTAAGTTCTCCTTTGCGATGCCGAGTTCGACGCGAATTGAGGTCAAAGCGAGCGGATGGCAGAGCGGGATGAGTTCACCGGTCCGTTTCGCTGCCATGATGCCTGCAAGCCGTGCGACCTCTAAGACATCGCCTTTCTTCATCTTTTGTTCCGCGATTAATCGGAGTGTTTCTGGATGGGCGGTAATATGCCCGCGGGCGATGGCGATGCGCAATGTCTCTTTTTTGCCACCGACATCTACCATCCGTGTGTTGCCTTTTTCATCAAAGTGCGTTAATTTAATTTTACCTTGCGGAGGAATGCCGTTCATTTTCATCTGTAAGGTGCATCCCTTAAAGCCGCCCTCCATTACGTTACGGTTTTCAGTGATCGGTTATCAGTTTGCCGCAGGAAAGGTGCCTGCCACGATGCGTTAACTGAGTACTGAAAGATTTTTTCTACGAAAAAAAAATCGTACTGACGACTGACACTCTTAAAACTGTAAGGTCTTTCGTAGAAAAACCTTACTAACAAATAATGTGTTCGTATCTTTCACGGAACCTTTCAAGGTATTTGCCTTCGCCATGATATGCCTTGACATCTTCAGGGTGTGGACGAATCGGTTCGCCGCGTTTCAGAACGGAGGCACTGAATGCTTCGATGTCGAAAGTTTCGTTTGCTGCGTCGTGGAGTGCCTTGACCCCTGCGACTGCGGCACCGAGTGCTGCGCCCCCCTTTTCCACGGATAGTATTGGTCTATTCCAGATGCCAGCAACCCGTCTCATGATTTCAGGACTGTCGGTCGCGCCACCGGTTACGAATAGCGGGGCTTGTGTCCGTTTTGTGAAGACGGCGGAGTAGATATAGACAGCGGCGAGACTTGTCTCAATGATACCGGTGTAATCTTCTGCCAATGTTGGTGCTCCAATGGCGCGGATTAATTCATAAGCACCGGAAACGGGAAAGGACTCGGTCTTCGGCTGCCAGAACGTCATAAACTGTCCTGGTGCGACTTGCTTTAATGCCGCCTCTGCAGGCGCGTATTCCTCTTTTGCTAAACCGTAATTGTTTCTCACTGCATCCCATACCATAGCACCGTTCGTGCGGCACCCGAACATGAAAGGCCGGTTGATGCCGTCATACATCGCGTTCGCGAATCCTTCGGGGTCGAGTGTGTCTCCATCGGTTGATACCATGTTGACGAAACTGGTGCCGAGGCTTAAGAGATCGCCGGCGACAGGGACTTTTGCCTGCGGGTTGTCACCAGAGCCTGCTATAACGGCGCAACGTTCCTCAAACCCGTATTTTTCTGTGTAGTATGCGGCAAGGTTTCCGACGATGGAATCTGGGCGCGCGAGTGTCGGTAATTTCGAATGAAAGGCTTCTACGCCGCCGGTTAATCCATCTGCCGTTGCTGCTAACAACGCCGAATCCCATGCCTTTGCCCGGTAGTTCATCAACGACATGCCGCATCCGTTTCCATAGTCGATGGGTACGTTTGCGTTCCCTGTTAGTACGGCTGGAATGAAACTACTAATCAACTGAATTTTCGCTGTCGCCGTGTAGTGTTCGGGATGCTGCTCCGCGACACGCCGGACGACTGTGCCTGTGAACCGAAGCGGGGCATCAGAACCGGAGAGACTGATCATCTCTGCCTTGCCGCCGACTGCGTTTCGGACAGCGTCAGTTTGAGAGGCGGTGTTCGCAGTCATCCATATCGGTGCAGTCGGATATGAGAAAACATCCGATAGCAGCGTTTTTAATTCAGATGCGCTACTTTCTGAGTTTTGGAGGCTGGAGAATATATTCGCTGCGTTCCGGTTCAGATAAACGTGTCCGTGCTGTTGCCCGGATGTATTGATGACAACGATATTTTCTAAGGTGACACCCGCCTCACGTATATCGGTGAACATAGCATCGAGTGATGCGAGATACATCAACGGCGGTTGTTCGGCTTCGCCTTCTTCCCTCGGCGGCAGGATATAATCCTCCCCGATACCGAATCCGTTGAGTCGTGTATCGGCGCGGTAGTCGAGCGAGTGCTCAAAGCATTTCTCCGCAGTGTCTATATCAATGACGATAGCGGATAGACTTTGCGTACTTGAATCTAAACCGAGCGCGAGGCGTTGATTTTTGTGGTTAGCCACTGAAATTTATCCCTTCGCAGTTGTCAG
Source organism: Candidatus Poribacteria bacterium (assembly GCA_007571355.1). Lineage (GTDB taxonomy): Bacteria > Poribacteria > WGA-4E > WGA-4E > WGA-3G > WGA-3G. The sequence continues at coordinate 7,866 of RKRO01000548.1, forward strand.
TTTTGAGGGACATTGCGTCACTCTTCTTGTTCGTAAAGACGGTATATCTTTGCTTGTAAGTGTTGGTAGTGAACGTGCTGTTTCCAGTCTGCTCCGGAATTAGCAGTTGGTGCTATTTAATTCCCTGGATAAGCGCGGTTTTCTAATTCAGCGATGAATTTTTCAGCGGCGATGGCGGCTGCAGCACCGGCACCTGCAGCGGTAATCGCTTGACGGAATACGTGGTCGTGTACGTCACCTGCGGCATAAACACCGTCTATATTCGTGCACTGCATTTCATCCACGATGATGTACCCTTGATCGTCTGTATGTATGACATCTGTAAACAGTTCGGTGTTCGGAATATGTCCTATAAAGATAAATACCCCGTCAATCGGGAAAAGTTGGGTTTCACCGGTTTTAACGTTTTTGAGGGTTGCGCCGGTCACTTTATCTGCGTCGCCATTGATTTCTTCAACGATGGTGTCCCAGATGAACTTGATTTTATCGTTTTTGAAGGCGCGTTCCTGCATAATCTGGCTTGCTCGGAGTTGATCGCGTCTGTGAACGATGTATACCTCGGAGGCATACTTGGTCAGGAAGATGCCTTCCTCTAATGCCGCGTCGCCGCCGCCAACGACGATGAGCCGTTGATCTTGAAAGAAAAACCCGTCGCAAGTGGCACAGTAGGAGACACCGCGTCCGCCGTATGCCTCTTCACCGGGGATGTCGAGTGTCCGCGGCGAGGCACCTGTGCATATAATCACCGATTTGGCGCGATATTCTTTCGCGTAAGTTGTGACAACAAACGGATGTTGCAAGAAATCGACGGCTGTTACAGTGTCGAATTTAACCTCGGTGCCGAATCGTTCTGCCTGTTCTTGCATGCCTTGTATAAAGACCCCTGCCTCGTTCCCGAAGAAGCCGGGATAGTTTTCGAGGTCGAGTGTCAGAGAGAGTTGTCCGCCGAGTGCTTCGCCTGTAATCAGGACAGGTTCAAGCATCGCACGAGATGTATAGACTCCTGCGGCAAATCCAGCAGTGCCACCGCCAATAATCACGATATTTCGGTCTTCTGTGTTGTTTGTATTCGTATCCATAATTTTTAAATTTTGCGATAAGTGTTAACTTACGGCATATAGTTTTCGTATATCAAACGCATCAATCAGCATTTAGAATGGCAGCGGAATGCCGACGCGTTCAGCGACTGTTTTCAATTGGGCTTGATGTGCTTCGCCGACCGGAATACCGATTTCAGCCCATTCCTGTTCGCGCTCCCATTCTAAGCCGCCGGGTAGATCCGATCGGTCATAACCCGGTGCCGGTCGCATCTGTCGCGCGTCTTCGATATGTTGGTCGATCTCTGCTTTGTATTCGTCAATTGGTCGGAATCGGGAAATGTCGATCGCTGCGATGAAAGTACCTTGATTGGCACCTTCCCAGATTGTTGGTGGGTCCGGCGGCTTATCGAATAGCCAGATGCCTGCCATGAATCCTCCGAGTGCGTGGCTGACATGACTCAAACCCAACATTTTGAAAAACGCGGCGGGACTCTTTTCAAACGCTTCTTCAAACGGCTGTGATCCATAAATGCCGGTTGCCATATCGACGACGATGGGCGGCTGGCTGCCCGCTGGGATCGCAAAACTCATCGGCGAGGCCCCCGTTGCGGTGGCGATTACACCGTCCGGGTTGTGTCGGAAACGGTGGCAAGAGACCGCGAAACCGGCGCAATCCACTTCGAGTGCGAGTCGTGAATACTTTCCAGCACTCCCAAAGTGGAAGTGGTTCCGACTCGTTGCGGCACCGAGTCCCATCTCTTCGGCTTTTTTAACGGCTGCCTTTGCGGCGTGATACGCAGCGAAATGCCCCATACCGCCATCGCCGTCGTAGACCGCTGTCGTCGGGGATTCGTCGATGCATCGGACATTTGGACGTGGGTTGACTTTACCCTCGAGCATCATCCCGACATATCCGGGTGTTTGGCGAGTACCGTGACTGAACACGCCGCGCAAATCTGTGAGCACCAATAGGTGCGCTATGTGCGCAGCGTCTTCTGCGGAGGTACCTGCCTTCTGGAAAGTCTCGCTAATAAAACCTCGCATCGTATTTGGCATCACGCGGATAAATTCTTTCGGTACCACATTCATGTTTTAACTTTCCTTGCGGTTCGTTCAAGTAGGTTTGGTGAATGAAGTGCCTCTCCGTAGAGCCGCCTTCCACTTCGTTTCAGGTTAAGTTTTGATGTTACGAAAAGAGACATTTTTTACTTCGACTTGCGGTTCGTTCAAGTAGGTTTGATGATTGAGAGACGGGCAATGCATGGTTTCCCTACTACGAGCCGTGTCTACTCTCATGTTCAAACCACGAGTTGGGTTTACTTTCAATTTCCAATCATTTAAAAACGGAACCTCGGAATTCCGTTAATAATTGGGAAATGTTGTTCGCACGCTTCACAGTGAAGATGCTGTTCTTCCCATGTAATCCCGCCTTTACACTGCGGACAGACAAGAATCTCTTGTAATGTTTTTCGCTGTCGGTTTTTACCTTTTACCACTTTTGACAGCAAGTTTTGGCTTGCAAGCCGCGCCAAAAGCGATTTTACGCGGGAGACGATCCCTCGCGGCACTGCGTTTTTAAGGAGCGGTAGCCACCGGTTTTTGCCGCGGTTACTACCGTCGGGCGCAAGAAGCGTCTGTAAGGTCGCCGGGCATTCTAAGTCGAGTGTCGGTTCTGCTTCAGGCAGTATTTCGTAATCTATTTTGCCTTCCCATTCGTATTGGACGAGGAAGAGGTTGTGGTGCGTAATATGGAACCGTTTCCAGTGTTTGTCTTCTGCCGCCAATGTATGGAAAAGTTTTCCGAATTGCGGTTTCTGGTTATTCTTTTGTAGCGTTAAACGTCTGTCAATCAGGTTAACAGTCCATCGGTGGTAGTGCCATCCGTATATCCGTTCGCCTATCTCAGAAGGTGTTTCTATGTAGCCGCGTTGTGCCACGCGCATGAGCTCATCGATAAGTCGTTTCGGGTCTTCAACGTGTTCGAGGACGTGTGCACAGATGACGTAGTCAAACGCTTGGTCTGCGAACGGGAGGAACTGTCCATCGGCTTCAACGATAGGTCGGTCGGTGACGATTCTGCCGCCGCGTTGTTCATCATCTTCTATGAATTTATCGCATAAAACATCCGAGCGCGCTTTTGGATTGTGACCGCTCCCTATCTCTAAGACAAAGTCGTTCGCGCGAATGTTCATTTTTCTACGACCATGGTGATATAAGGGCTGAAGTACGGAAACGTGTGAGCGATGATTCTGCCTTTTATGCCAAATCCGACAGCCTTTTTGATAATCGTGAACCCGTTTTGTCGGAAAAATTGTGCCAGATCAATTGAACTGGCGTAATAGGCACTGTCAGCATCTCCCCCGATTGCGTCTGCTTGTAGGTCTGGTTCTCGGTAGATAAACTGCGGTGATTTCGTGAAGAACCGTTTCTGTAGATAGAGTTGACAGTTCCGTTTGAGCTGTCGGAACGCTTGCCGTTTCGTCTCACCCCAGACGGGTCTTCCAGATTTGCCGGATATCAGGCGGATCCAGTCGAACATCGGGATTAGCGGCGAACAGAGATTCGGTCCGGAGATTACAATGCGTCCGCCCTTGCGCACCACACGTATCATCTCACTCAAAGCCGTTTCTACATTTGGTAGATGTTCAACCAATTCATTTGAACAGATAACGTCGAAGGCATCCCTATTAAAAGGGAGCTCAAGCGCATCGCAAACTTCGTACCGGAGGCTCGGATTTTCCCAGTTCCGGGCTTCTTTGAGAAAAAGCGGTGAAATATCGGTGCCGACGACCTCAAAATCTGCCTGATTGAGCAGTTTCGCGGAGACACCGTTCCCACATCCGAGATCAAGTATCTTGGAACGCGGTGGTGCGTAACGGATGACCAACTCTACGTAGTGGCGGAGATAGGTTTCGTCGTGTGCATCCAGAAGATTTTTATAAGTTTCCGATGTTTCGTAGAATTCCCGCATCCGTTGCCGGGTTTTTAAACTATTAAATTCGGTCACCGTTCCACTTCGTTTTACGGTGGTTTCCGATGAAGTTAGTTGTGTCTGTGGCATGAAAAGTGTCCTAAATAATTCACAGAAGATTGGACAGGAACCAACAGTTTCCTATTCCACAGAAAAGTGTTCAAACGATAGGAATAATTCGGGATCTGCATTCGCACAGGGAAGCGAACGGACTTTGCCTAAGCGCGGAGCGTATTCCAAGGTACTTCGTCATAAACGTCGATGAGTTGGTATCCCTCTGCGCCTTTGCTGGGACTCAAGGTTACAAACAATTTTGCGGATTCCGAAGATACGTTAAAGGAAGCGTGGACCATGTCCGCTGGAATAAAGACAGAATCGCCTGCGTTGAGTGTCTGTTTCTTATCTTCGAGCCACTGTTCAACGCTGCCTTCTATCACGTAGATGACCTCTTCTTGTTCAGGGTGTTTATGGAAGTCGTGTCCGTAGCCTGGAGAGAGTGAGACCTCCATAGCAACGATGTCTTTTGCGCCGGTGCTTTCTGGTCGGCTCAGCCATCCGATTGTTCCCCAATCAAGTTCGTCTCTTTCCACATCTGCGGATGCAATAAATTTCCCGTTCATAAGGTTGAGGGGTCTCCTTTTATTCAGGGGTAGGCGCGCTTGACAGCGCGCCTACGTAGCTTACTCCGTTTTTGTTACCTGTCGGCTTTTAACGATGCCCAGGTTGTGGACAACTTTCCGAGGGGTTCAACGGGTGTTGATGCAGTGTTCATTTCTGATCGGACTTCTTCCAAGCTGAGGGCGCGGTTCCAGATGCGGACTTCATCGATCAGTCCGAGGAACTCGCGTTGTCCTTCGTGTGTTTTCCCGATGAGTACAGAAGCCGTATCGTCAGCACCGGGGAGCGGGTTTTTACCATCAGACTCGCCGGCATGTTCACCGTTTAGCCAATATCGGTGGACACCGTCCTCAACTTGTGCGACGACATGTGTCCACTCGTTAAGTGCGATTTTCCCGGTGCAAGTACTACCGCTCCCGCCAGCACTGAGGTGCAAGCATTCACTTGTAGCTTCAGTGTAGAAGCTATAGGAACGCGGGCCGTTCCCTTTTGCAAGGATACCTTGCCACTGTGCACCGGCTGTTCCACCGGTGTATCGTTCGGCATTAATCCATGCCATGACGGTTACATTTGTATCAACGGTAAGGATATCGGCGTGAGGTACTTCGACCCAGTCGCTTTCACCATTGAGTTTGAGTGCGTTCCCGAATTTCCCTGCGGCTAATTCGGGTGAACCTGCGATGGTGCCGTCGTTCCCATATTGCGAGAGATCGGGAACTGTATCTCCATTGAGTTCATCAAAAGAGAAATAGAGTATGAGTGAGTCATCGGCGGGATCTGCGGCGTGGGCGAAAGGTGCCGCGATCATAATAATTGTCAATAGAGCGAGGAAAGTTTTCATCTGTTCTCCTTTGCTTATAGGTAGGTGTATGCGCGCTTGGCGTTTCATAAAACCCGAAATTCAGCAGAACCGAGCGCGCCTACAGTAGTTTTTGGCTCATGTAAAGACTGCGTGCGAATGAACATATCAACCCCTTGTGGTGACTGCCTCGTTAGAAACGATTGCACTTACTTTTTACATGAGCGTAGATTTTATCGTTGTGAGGTTTTCTTCAGTTGCCCCCAAGAGGTTGCAAGTTTCTGACGCGGATCAACCGGAAAAAGTTCAAAATGCCCTTTTTCCATCTGTTCAATAATTTCCTCTTCGGTAAGGGCACGGTTCCAGATGCGGACTTCATCAATGAGTCCTTCGAATTCACGGCTCCCTTCGTGTGTTTTACCCACGAGGGCATCCGCTGTATCGGCTGCGCCGGGCGGTGGATTTTTGCCGCCGGATTCGCCGGCATGTTCACCGTTTACCCAATACCGGTGTGTACCATCATCGACTTGTGCGGCAACGTGTACCCATTCATCTAAGGGAACCTCCTTGTTACAAACGCTGCCTGAACCGCCGACACTCAGGTGTAAACATTGACTCGCAGATTCGGTGTAGAAACTGTAGGAACGGGGTCCATTACTTTTCGCGAGGATGCCTTGCCATTGTGCGCCCCCAGGACCTGTATGGCGTGGGGTATTGATCCAAGCCATGACGGTAACATTCTCATCGACGGTAAGCGTTTCGTGGTGTGGAATTACAACCCAGTCGCTGGTTCCGTTGAATTCCAAAGCTTTACCGAATTTACCGTCAGCAAGTTTAGTGTCCCCGACCAATTCACCGTGGTTCTCATATAGTGAATGGTCGATGGCGTTTTTACCGTCGAGTTCATCAAAAGAGAAGTAGAGGATCAGTGAATCCTCTGGTTCATTTGCTGCATAAGCGAAAGATGCTGCAAACGTGATAAGGGTTAATATGATAAATAGGTTCCTCATTTTTACCTCCATGTAGCATAGGAGACCGTGGGATCCCTGTGCATTATTTGTATACGTTAATCTATCGGAACAATTTCTCCGCCTTCAATTGCCCTGAACCTTTGATTGACAGCGAGATGTGTCCAACGGTCTGTATGTCCGCTGGTCCAACGGATTTCGAGGCGATCAATCTGTTCCGCTTTGCCGACACCAAAATGGGCGCGCAGATCATGAAAGGAAAGGTAACTCCCACCACTATGCACTTCCCGATATTGAACGTGTGTTCCGGTTACAACCTTGATTCTTGTTCCAATCCCGAAACGGTTACTCTTTTGCCCGACAGTCTGGAGTTGTATCCAATTGTTTTGGTTTCCAACTGCATTTTGGAGCAAATCTGGACGTTGGTTGCAGTTCGTGACGAGGATGTCAAGGTCTCCGTCGTTATCGTAGTCGCCGATAGCAGCACCCCGACTGACTTTTTTGAGTGCTAAGCCATCGGTCTCGGACGTAACATTGGCGAATGTTCCATCGCCTAAATTCCTAAATAACAGATTCCGCTGTGGATAGGTTACATGCTTTTCAAGGACGTTGATGTTATCCATCAGATGTCCGTTTGCAACAAAGATGTCTTGGTATCCATCGTTGTCGAAATCAAAAAACTTGATGCCCCATCCGAGATAACCGTGCGTTACCTCTGCTATGCCTGATGTAATCGTGTTGTCGGTAAAGAAGGAGCTATCGTGATTTCGGTAAACTGTATTGGTTTCTGTCTGGTAATTACTGACGGTGAGATCAAATTTTCCATCATTATCATAATCACCGAAGTCGGTTCCCATTCCAGCTTCCTCTTTTCCCATATCATTATAGCATACTCCTGAGATTAATGCAACTTCTAAAAAATTGCCATTACCGCTGTTCTGAAATAAAAAATTAGGGTCTTGATCGTTTGCGACGTAGAGATCGATATTCCCATCGGCATTGTAGTCGCCAAAAGTTACACCTAACCCGTGCTGCGGTATCAGATCGGGTGATTGATATGAAATTGAAGCATCGGTAAACGTGCCGTCTCCATTATTTTTATAAAAAGTATCGTGCACAGCAGGATATGCGTGCGGTCCGCAATAGACATGAACGCCCCGCTCTTCACAGCGGATGTCCTTTTCTGGTGTATATTCGGCATAGTTCGCAATGTACAGGTCTAAGTATCCATCGTTATCGACATCAGCAAAGGCGCAGCTGGTCCCCCAGTTTGGATTGCCGACTTTGGCGTGTGTCGTTACATCTGTAAAAGTGCCGTCGCCGTTGTTTCGATAGAGTTGGTCTGGACCATAATTGGTGACGAAAAGATCCAAGTCTCCATCATTATCATAATCGCCGACGGTAGCACCGGTGCCGTAGGTTGTGCTACCGACCCCAGCCGTTTCGGTGATGTCGGTGAAGGTATTATCTCCATTGTTTCGGTAAAGGACGTTATGGGGGTTCTTGTCTTTGACATCGTTTGTCTGAATTGCGCCGTTGACGAGGTAGATGTCGAGGTCGCCGTCACCGTCATAATCAAAGAACCCGCCGCCGGATCCGAGGAATTCATTGAAAAGTCTTAACCCGCTTCTGCCATCGGTATGCACAAAGGTTAACCCCGCAGATTCCGTAATGTCCATAAAAATTTGTTCTGCTGATCCGGTTGTGCAATAGAGGAAACTAACAAACACCGCTATGCGGACGCATCCGAAAAACCGATAAAAATTTAGGGATCTATTGTTCAGTGTGTTTTTTTGCATAAAAATGGACTCATTGTGTCGTTTGTGGCTCGCGCTTCAGGCGTTCGAGATTATTTAATGCTTCCCAAGCGTCGCTATCGTCAGGTTCAATTTCGGTGATATATCGGTAGGTATCTATTGCTTTCTGCAGTTGCCCTTTTTGCGTATAAATTTCGGCTAACCCGTGGTATGCCAAACTCAGGTGTGGCATTTTCTCTATAGCTGCTTGTAGATGTGTTTCTGCCTTGTCGAATGCTTTTGATTGGGTATAGAGCCATCCGAGTCGGACGTGTGCCTCTATAGTATCAGGGTTTAATTCGAGAACTTTCTCGAAAAGTGGTATTGCATGTTGCGGCGCGTTGAAGTTCATGTAAAGCCTCGCCAACTTATCGTATCCGATTGTTCGGTCTGGATGCAGCCGAATTAGGGATTGGTAGGTCGCGATGGCTGCGGAAATATGCTTGTGTTCCAGATGGATCGCTGCCAATTCCAATCGGAGGGTCGTGTCCGTTGGATCTTCTGTTAGCGCACTTTCGATGGCGTACGTCCGGTCATAGTAGGTTTTCATCTGGTGGAACAGTTTGAGTTGTTCCGTTGCTGCAGGCATATTACCGATCAGTCGGTACGCTTTGGCGAGGTTGTAATAAGCACTCTGGACGTAAGGTTTTTTCTGGATTGCGGTCTGATAGTGTCCCACGGCTTGTTTCGGCTCATTCTGCATAAGTGCGATCAGGCCAAGCCATTCGTAAACTTCTGGGAAATCTGGGTTCCGCGCGAGGGTCCGCTTGAACGCTGCGAGTGCTTCGTCGAATTTCGCTTGGTGTGTATAGATGTAACCGAGTCGGTAGTGTGTATCGGCATCTGTTGGGCTACTCCGAACGGCTGCCTTTGCGTGCTGTTCTGCGGTGTCCAATTGGCTCTGCTTGCAATAGATTTCCGCCAGCGCGAGGTGCGTTAATCCGTTAATCCGTGCCTTTAACGGTGCATTTTTTAAGGCTGCTATTGTCGGAAAAATCTTGTTAAAGGTTTCAATCGCTAATTCCAATTCGTCTTGCAGTTTGTAAACGTTTGCGAGTTGGAAGAGTGCGTCTACATTTGTCGGTTGCTGCGATAGAATTGCCTTAAAAGCATCAACTGCTTGTGGGTAGAGTCGCAATTTAGCGTATTCTACGCCTACTTGAAGTGTGGCGGTCGTTTCTGCACGACTCACAGTCGATGTAAACCATAGCAGGGTCGTAAGGATTAAGACGCAGCGGGTGCACTTTGTAAGTATGTAATGGCGTTTGTAACCTGCTTTCATCCCGATTTCCTCAATCAGACTGCATTTCTTTGTTCACAACATCCTGAATCCAAGACAGTGCTGCCATGCTCGACGACCAGCCGATGGAGGTCACTGCAAGCAGTGCGACCTGTTGTAATTCCGCGGGTGTGATCCCTTCTCGGAGTGAACGCCGCGTATGGGAGTGCACCGCGCCTTCAGACTTTGCCCCGATCGCCAGTGCAAGTTTGACCAGTCGGACGGTTTTCGGTTCCATAGGACCGGCGTTACTGCATGCCTCGCCGAGTGCCTGATACGCTGTCCAGACTTCGGGGTATTCTTCAATCACATCTTGAAGAAAATCGGGTAGTTTGTCTTTCATTATGATACTGCCTTATCCTGTTTTCTCTTTTGATGGTGATTCTGCGTCTTGTTGCGCTGTCGTTTCGGCTTCGTTTCCGGTTTCTTCATTGAGTCCGGCTTTAAAGTTTGTGATGCTTTTTCCGAGACCGCGTGCCAATTCAGGAATACGTTTTCCGCCGAATATGAGTAGCACAATAGCCAATATAATTGCTAATTCTAAAGGGCCCAGTCCTCCAAACATGTCTATGCCTCCCTACTTTAACGTCGTGATTTGTGCGCCGTAAAAGCGCGCGATAGATATTCGCGTATATTTTAGCACACTAAAAAAAATATGTCCAATGGTATTTGGTTTGGTACAGAATAATGTAATTGACAGCAGGCTTCAGACATGCTATAATTTAAAAATGTAAAGGGCGTTTTGGCACGATAATAGCGGAGGAGTTTGGATTATGAATAAGGTGCTGGTCAGCGATTTGCTGTCGCAGCAAGGCTTAGATGTTCTGACAGAAAATGGCAATTTTGAGGTAGATGTCATCCTTGATCTCTCACACAAAGCACTGTTGGACCGGATTGCTGACTATAATGCACTGCTGATCAGGAGTGCAACAAAGGTAACCGCCGATGTTATTGAGGCTGCGCAGCAGTTAAAAGTCATTGGGCGCGCTGGGGTCGGTGTGGATAACATTGACGTGCAGGCAGCAACGCGGAACGGTATCTTAGTTGTTAACACGCCAACGGGCAATACGATTGCCGCGGCGGAGCATACGATTGCGATGTTGTTGGCGTTGGCGCGCAATATAGTGCCCGCCGGTATTTCGCTCAGGAATCGAACATGGCATCGCAACGATTTCATCGGTGTTGAATTATACAGGAAGGTTTTCGGGACGATCGGGTTAGGACGGATCGGACGAGAGGTAGCGAGACGCGCACAGGCTTTTGAGATGCAGGTCATTGCTCACGACCCATACATCTCGGCGAGTGCGGCGGAAAAGATCGGCATCCGGCTTGTGGATCGGGAGACACTATTTCAGGAATCGGATTATATCTCTATTCATACTCATCTCAACGCTGAGACCTATCACAGTATCGGAGCGTCTGAGTTTGCCCTGATGAAACCGAGCTGCCGCTTGATTAACTGTGCACGTGGTGGTATTATTGATGAGGCTGCGCTCTATGATGCATTGAAGGTTGGGGCACTCGCTGGTGCTGCATTGGATGTCTTTGAAGACGAGCCTGCGACGGATACGCCGCTGCTGGATTTGGAAAACGTGCTTGCGCTTCCGCATCTCGGTGCCTCGACATCGGAAGCACAGGAACACGTCGCTATTGAAGTGGCCCAGCAGGTACGGAACGCGCTCCAGGGGCAACCGGTTGCGAATGCTGTCAATCAGCCCAAGATTGATCCGAGGACCCTTGATATTTTGGGACCCTATCTCGAACTTGCCGAAAAGATCGGTGGTTTTCAGACGCAGATCGTTGAAGGCCAGATATCGGCGATTAAGATCCATTATAACGGAACGCTTTTTCTGAACGAGGATGTCACACCGGTAACTGTAGCGTTACAGAAAGGGCTTTTGGCACCCGTGCTCACAGATGTCAACTATGTCAATGCCCCTTTTTTGGTTAAACAGCGCGGGATTTCCGTTACGGAGACAAAGAGCGAATCGGAAGCGAATTATGCTAACTCTATCGCTATTAGCGTTACAACGGATAAGGGTGAGACAGTGATTGAAGGCACCGCCTTCGGTAAAAAAGACATCCGCATCGTCCGTATTGACCAACACCATATAAATGTGAGACCGACCGGGTATATCCTCCTCATCTATAACAGCGATCAGCCGGGAATGATCGGGTTAATGGGGACAATTTTGGGAGAACACAATATTAACATCGCGGATATGACTGTCGGGCGTTCGCATTTATGGGAACTCGCTGTGACGCTCATCAACGTGGATAGTCCTGTACCTCGACACGTTTTGCAAACGATCGCTTCACAAAAAAAGATTGACTTCGTTAAACAGGTTTTCCTTCCATAGCAACAAACGAGGTTTTTAATTGATGGACCTCTGGGCTGCGCGCCATTCCATGACGCGCAGATTTCTGGGAACTTGTGGTTTAATGGTAATTGTCAGCAAATTTCAGTATTAACTGGACGTTTTTGATCTTCAGATGGAAACCTAAAAGGTTAGAGGTTGAAAGTGTATTTGCTTAGGTGTTTCTGTGGATTTCTTCAGGTATACGTCCATTAACGTTATTTACCCAATTAGCCTAACCGAACCGCAAGGAAAAATTAAAAACCCGAACCGCAAGGGATAATTAAAAGATTGGATGCTAAACAGAAATGTCTATTTATTAACGATGAGATTCCGAAGGCAAAGTTATTTGAGAGCGAGAAACGGGAAGTTCATCCCGCCTGTAACACGTCTTGGCGTATTTCACCGGAACCGTTCTGGGTTACCGAAGCAGAATTAAAATGGTTTGAAGAACTCGGTCCACACCTTCTCAGTTTCTATCGTGCGTGTAATTTACTCTATTCACAGAGCGTGCGCGGTATTCAACCTTCTTGGGTCGCTGAGTACTTGGAAATCGGGAAACCGGAAACGGTTGTCCAGTATGGGCGAATGAACCGTTTTAAGACGCAGCTCCCCGGTGTCCTACGTCCTGACATCTTACCGACGGCTAACGGCATGTCGATTACGGAGCTCGATTCGATTCCGGGGTTCATTGGCGCGACGGGTTGTCTGGCGCGGCTATATGCGCAACTCGGCTATGCAATTGTCGGTGGCGACGATGGGATGGTAAACGGATATGCCGATATGATTCGCGCACTGGCAAAGCAGGATGCCCCGACGCTTGCGATTGTTGTCTCAGACGAATCAGAGGACTATTGGACAGAGATGGTATGGCTTGCCGATGCACTTTGTGAAGTCGGTGTGACGGCTTTTACTGTTAAACCACACGACATTATTTTTACCGAAGATGGACTGCTTGTTAAGCAAGGAGACACTAAACTTCGTGTCGATGTGCTCTACCGTTTCTATGAATTGTTTGATCTCCCGAATATCCCGAAATCAGAATTAATGTTTTATAGTGCGAAGAAACGCACTGTCGTGATGACCCCGCCCCCGAAATCTTACCTTGAAGAGAAGTTATGTCTCGCCTTGTTCCATCATCGAACACTTCAGCCGTTTTGGAAACGTCAGCTCGGTAAAAGGACGTACGCGTTCTTGCAGTCAGTGATCCCAGAGACGTGGATTATGGACGCGCGTCCTCTTCCGCCGCACGCCGTTATCCCCGGCTTGGCGGTAGAAAGCGGTGCTGTAACGGACTGGCGGCAGCTCGGTACGCTGACACAAAAACAGCGGGAGTTAGTGATCAAACCGTCCGGTTTTTCTGAATTCGCGTGGGGTAGCCGCGGCGTAGCGATTGGACATGATCTGCCTACGGAAGAGTGGGAAGGCGTTATTGAAGACAGCCTTGCGAATTTTGGGAAGACACCACATGTCTTACAGCGGTTTCACACAGCGAGACGGGTCCGCATGCAGTATTACGATTTTGACGCGGGTGATATGCAAGAGATGGCGTGTCGTCCGCTCCTCCGTCCGTACTATTTTGTTGTCGGCGACACGGTTAAGCTCGGTGGCATGCAAGCCGCCGTCTGTCCGGCTGACAAAAAGATTTTACACGGTATGGTGGATTCTATTATCGTGCCGTGTGCTCAGATGCAATGAGGATAAGGAAGGTGATTCAATAATGCAATTAAGTGATAAACAACTCGCTCATTTCCGAGACAAGGGGTACCTTGCTATCGAAGGGTTTTTTAGCTCTACTGAAGCGAAAGTCCTCCGACTTGAATTGGAACGGATTTACAATACTGAACTCGCGAACGGGACCGGTATCAATTGTGCGGTGCAAGCCGATGGCACCAAACGGGACAACGAGGGCGAGCGACAGAACCTTCAGGTGATTCCGTTGAACAATCGCAGCGACTTACACAAGGCGTTGCCGTTTCATCCGAAGGTTATCTCTGCTGTCGAACAACTGATCGGTGATGCATTTATGTTAGAGTTGGATCAAGCGTTCTGGAAACCGCCGAAAGTCGGTATCGGCACGAGTTGGCATCAAGATAACGCCTATTTTAAGATTGCTGATCCGTTGCGAGGAACGGCGATGTGGATCGCTATCCACGATGCGAACGTTAAGAACGGGTGTATGCATGTCATTCCGGGTAGTCATCGGGAGGCTTATGAGCACTACCGCGACCCGTTGAGCGACCATCATATTCGGTGTGATCCGCCTGAAGAGCGTGCCGTGCCGATTGAATTAAAGGCAGGCGGTGTACTTTTCTTTTGCTACGGTGTTGCGCATTGTACGAAGTCGAACCTCTCTGATAAGGAACGCGCCGGTGTAGCCCTTCACTTCTTGCATAACGACTTCGGTGGTCAGGAACTTTGGGAGCGGAATAATACGACTAAGCCGATGCTTCGTGGACCACTTGCGACAGGGGGCGAAATCGAGTTCGGCGAAAAATTTGAAGGCAGGTGGGAAGAACTCATGAACGATGTGCTTGCTTCCGATATTTAGAATTGAATATTGTATCCGACAGCACCCAAAATAGAACCCTTCAATTGTCAACATTACGCTTGTAGGAGGGGTTTGTAACCCTGATCCTTGCGGATAACAGCGCGGATATGTTCGAATATGCTCAGAAAACCGATAATTGAATGGCTCTGTACCAAAAATAATAGTTGTTGATTTATCCGTCACTTTCTGCTAAAATCTGAGTAATTGGATGGAACGTGTCAGTTTCTCGTGTTATATAGGAACACAGAAATTTCCATAGGAGGGAAAATAGATGAGACAGTTATTTAGTTATGCTGTGCTTATCGAGCTGCTTCTAATCACAACGGGGTATGCTACAGCGGATCTCGCTGAGGGACTGGTTGTTTACTTCACTTTTGATAATGTCAAAGGTAAGACGATTGTTGATGATTCCGGCAATGGACTTGACGCGGATATCATTGCCAATACCGATATTGTGGATGGCAAGTATGGGAAAGCGATTCGGATTACAGCAGTGGGTGCTGATTGTGTCAATGTGCCAGCCTCCGATGATCTGAAAATCACGGGTGAAATCACAATGGCGGCTTGGATCAATCAGGATTCTTGGGCGACGGATGCGCAGTGGTTCGACAAAAACTGCCACAACGGCGGTGAGCATTCGTCTTACGGCATCGGTGCCTTCAACAGCGGTAAAAATTTTAACATGTTCTTGGGCACAGGCAACAGTAGACCGACCCTGAGTCAACCGCATGCACTGGATACCCAAAAATGGCATCACGTTGTTGGAACGTACGACGGTGACACCATGAAAGTCTATGTTGACGGTGAACTTGCAGCTGAGAAAGCCGAAAAGTTTGATTTCAAAGGAACCAACGATCAGGATTTGCGGATCGGGTGTTCTAAGGATCGTCCGAATTACACCTTTGAGAATGGGTCCATTGACGAAGCTGCCGTTTGGCGGCGCGCGCTCAGCGAAGATGAAATCACGAAAATAGCGAACGAGGGTTTCCTCTCGGTTTCACCGCTTGATAAAGCTGCAACGACTTGGGGCACTCTTAAACGGGAAATTGGAGTGTATTAAGGACTGTCCTATAGAAACGTTAAACGGCACAGGTGTTCGTTCGGCATCTGTGCTTTCTTATATAAAGGAGAAAACATGACAAAAATTGGAATAGTTGGTATCGGTTTTATGGGGATGATTCACTACTACGCGATTCAACGTATTACGGGTGCCGAAGTCGTTGCCATTTGCACGCGAGATCCGAAGAAACGCGCTGGCGATTGGACAGGCATTCAAGGTAATTTTGGTCCTCGGGGCGGCATGGAGGATCTTTCAAATGTCCGAAAGTATAGCGAAATTGATGAATTCCTTGCCGATGAAGAGGTAGAGCTGGTCGATATCTGTCTACCGACACATCTACACAAACCTGTCAGTATGGCATCTCTTAACGCGGGAAAACATACCCTCGTTGAAAAACCGATTTCTATCTCAATTGACGATGCAAACGAACTCGTGGAGCTTGAGACGCGTATCGGTGAGACGCGTAAGGCAGCAGGTAAAGGGCCGTGTTATCTGATGGTCGCCCACGTACTTCCATTCTTCGCGGAGTACGCTTATGCAAAACGGATCGTTGAATCTGGGGAATACGGTGAGATCCTCGGTGCACATTTTAAGCGGATTACCTCGAGACCGAGCCACGCTCGGGATCTCGCTTCACTTGATAAGAGCGGGGGGCCTGGCATCGATTTGCACATCCACGATACGCATTTCATTCAACTCCTCTGTGGTGTTCCGGATGCAGTGTTCTCACAGGGCAAACTCGCTGGTGGGAACTATGTGGACTACCTGACGACGCAGTATATCTACAACGATAAAGAGATCGCTGTCAGTTGTTCTTCTGGCGGGGTCTCGCAACGCGGGCGCGCGTTCTCACATGGATTTGAAATCTTCCTTGAAAAAGCAACGCTGCTTTTTGATTTTTCGACGTTAGCCGGTGAACCGTCTACGGCGGTACCGTTGACTCTTCTCAATGACCAGGGTGAGGTAGAGGAGGTAGATTTGGGAGATGTTGACCCGATTGATGCCTTCGTGGGTGAACTTCAATACGCTGTTGAAGCGATTGATTGGGAAAGTGAACCGACGGCGTTATCTGGTATTGGCGCGCGGGATGCGCTGCTGCTCTGCTATAAAGAAGCGGAATCGGTTAGGACAGGTGAGGTTGTTCCAATTCATTAGTTGAATAGTTTCCCCTCCCTATTCCTACTCTACTTCTTAGAAAATGCATCCTTTTTACTTTGTTAGCAACATCGGTGAACTCTATGTTCCCACCGAATATCGGGAGATCGTTTTCGCGCGCGGACGCGTCAAATTGTTCGCGCATCAGGAGTTAGAGCATCTCAATCGGATCTTTACACACATCCGACACGGCGGCGTTGCCGTTGTGGAAGGGAAATGGGAACAGATTACGGCTGTTATGGATTATATCCAACGTCACAAACGGGATTTAGTCCAGCAATCGCCTCGCCGTAACAGGTCACGGGGGCGCGACGCGTCGCGTGGAAATCTTGTCGGTAGTATGCAAAAAGAAGCATTATCAAGGTTGATGTGTTGGGCAGATGCTGATGGAATTTTACAGGTCGAACCTGCACCCGTTCTCCCAGAGTTGCTGGCACTTGCTGGTGAACCGATGGGCGAGAATCAGGGGAAACCTTTTCTCCTCCCGCTCATCAAGATTCAACAGATACAAGACGCACTCGCTAAGACTTACCCTATTTATGCCCTTGATGCCTCGCTTGTCGCTTCCGAAAATGTTCTCGCGCCGCGTTCGCAGGAGACGATTGCATGTTTTCAGGAGGCGTTGCAGTATGTCCGGAGGTCGTATGCGTTTGCAGTTGCGGACATCGGGTGCGGGTGCGGGTGTTTAACCCTCTTAGCGCGCCAGGAACTTGGCGATCATGCTGAGGTGTATGCATCTGACGTGCTGCCCGAAGCGGTTGCGACGACGAAACTGAACATCCAACGTCTCCTTCCAAATTCAGACGGTCTAACGGTGATGCCTGCCGGTGATCTGTTCGATCCGTTTTCAGGACATCAATTTGATGTAGTTATCTTCAATGCACCGTGGGTTGTTGCCCGTGTTCGCAACCGTGCTGAGCTTGCTATCCATGACGAGAAACAGGAGACGGTGAGACGGTTTTTCGCACAGGTTTCGGATTTCCTGAAGCCGGGTGGTGCTGTTTTGTTGGGATATGCGGATGCTTCGGGGCCTAAGGCGATTGCGAATCTGGAAGCGATCATTGCAGAAGCCGGTTTTGCGGTGGATGCCTCGTTTAATAGACGGATTGCAACGCATCGGTCGAAACGGAAATGGGAGCAGATTCGGGTGTATGTGTTACGTACAAATGTCTGATGTGTCTTGATTTTTAGTTGACGAGTCATCTGAAAGATGGTACGCTAAGCAAAATATCTACGTGGAGGTTGTAGAATTGAGTAAGGTACAATATCCTAACCGAGATGCACTTAATAGAGCCCTTGATTATTACTTAGATGCTATGTCCCAGTTCGTCGGTGAATGTTTAGATGAGCAATCAATTAGAGAATTCTTGAAATTGCAATCAAGTGATGACCTCATAGAAAATATAGAATTTACAGATATTGCAAGTCTCATTAAGAGTCATCTTTATTGGTCACAGTCTTTTAATGCGAATTTTAAGATTGTTGATCGTGATGATATCCGTTACTATGATGCTCGGAGTGTAACAAGTTTGATAATAGAGGGAAGAAATCGAACATCACATCCACCATGGGATTTGGATCCTGAATTCACCCGGACTCAACTGTTCCTTATTGCTGATATACTGAGACAGATTAAGAGACCAAATGCCCAACGCGAGGTTGAGGATATCCGAAAAAAACTCTTTGACGATGTTACGGAGCAGCTTGTAGCAAAACAGGTTAAATCTAAAAAGACTGAGTATGAGAAGTCTCTTGCAGAAGTGAAGAAACGCTTAGCAGCCGAAGAAGCAAACAACAAGGAACTGTCGAAGCGGCTAAATGACAAGGAGGCTAAGCTAGGCGAAAAGACGGAAGAACTTGAAGAACTGGCAGGGAAATTTGTAAATATGAGGACAAGTAAACAAAAAGTCGAAAAGCAGCTTGACGCAGAGTCGAAAAAACTTGAGGATGAAGAAACGAAACGGCAGGCGTGTGAGGGTAATCTCACTACTATGCAAAACCTATTAACGGTATCGACAATCGGGACGGTATATCCACCTATTGAAACTGATTCTACGGTCCGAATACTTGACCGACGCGGCGTGCCCAAGCAAAATTACCTTTTAGAGTTGTTGGAACAAAAGCAACCCACTATTATCTATGTTCAAAGTGAAGATAAAATTGATCAGTTATTGGAAAGCGTTGTTCAAGAGAAAGCGGACCTTATTGAAAGGCATGGTGAACAGACCTCTGAGTCAGAAGAAATGGAGATTTTAGAAAAACTTGAGAACGCAGAAAAGATCGCTGTTGTTTCAGATACGACACTTTCCGCATTAGCATCATCGCACTGTATTGAGCACTTTGTGTTCTGCCACCTTGTTCCGAGTTTAGATAAATTTTTCAAGCAATGTGAACCTGCTTTTACATCGGAAAAACAGGCTTATCTACATCTCATCTATAATGACACAGCTGATGTTAAGTTTTTGGATGAGTGGTTAACTCAAAAATATCCCAGTGAAAAAACGTTAAGAAAGTTGTACGAAGAATTGAGTAGGTTGGCCAAAACAGGCGACGGTTTTATTGAACCTGAAAATGTTTACAACGAAAATATCTATAACAAATTCGGTATGGCAAAGTTGGGAGTTGAAACCGGACTTGCTATTTTTGAGGAATTGCAATTTCTTGATCGAAATGAGAGAGGCGTGAAAGTTTTACCGGATCCAGAGAAGAGAGATTTAGGCGAATCGAAAATTCATTGTAGTGGCGAGGCACTAAGACAGGGAATAGCAGATGCTCAGGCACTTCAACTTAAACAGCCGATTGAACAAATCTGGGAAGAGATAAAGGAATTATTTCCGCCGGTGTCTATCGTCTAATCACGGACAATAGACACAGGCGTTCCATCTTGTAATCGGTGTTGATCAGCCACAATCACCGATGTACCTCTGGCGAGTTGGGAGGTGACCTCAATTTCACCGCTGTGAACGCCGCCAACATTTACCCGTTTTGTGCGTGCCACGTTTCCTTCAACAACGAAAATAGTACCACTGCCGTTTTGGATATTCAAGACCGAGCGCAACGGCAGCAGTTGGACATTCTTCCGCTCCCCGGTTTTGATAGAAACCGTAATAGCGGTTCCAGGTTTAAGGCTGTTTTGGGAATTCGGGACTGTCGCGCGGACAAGCACGGTGTTATTATCACGGTTAACGGTCGGACTGATAAAAGAGACCGTGCCGACAATATTCCGAATGCCGGAATTCGCAGAAATCAAGACGAGGTCGCCGTTATTAATACGGGACGCGTCTCCGGCAGGTATATTCCATTCCGCCTTGAGGACATCGACTGCGACGACTGTAAACACCGGTTTTGCTGAAGGTATTGAAACGAGTTGCGCATAATCCCCAACGTTCAAATGTTGCGTTGCAATAACACCGTCAATCGGTGATTTAATCGTTGCGTCATCTAACTGTTCTTGCGCCAGTTTCAGTTGTTCTGTGGCTTGCTTCACTGCGGCTTTTGCGATTTCAATTTCTCGTTCCCAGGACTTTGCTTCTACGAGTTTTTGAGCTGTGTGGAGGTTCGCTTGCGCCTGATTAACATCCGATTCCGCCGACGCAATTTCTCGTTCCCACCCTCGGCTCTCAACAATCTTCTGAGCGACAGCCAATTCCGCTTTCGCCTTTTCCACCGACGGGTGTGTCGCACCCTCTTTAAACTGTTCTGCCGTGACGACAGCCTCTTGATAACGCGTTTGTGAGACTTTAAAACTTCGTTCTGCTGTCTCGAGGTTGCTATCGCTGACGTGTTGTTTCTCGTGAAGTGACTTCGTCCGCTCGTAATCCAACTTGTTTTTATCGAGTTCTGTTTTTGCGCGTTCTAATGACTGTTGCGCGTTTGTTTTTGAACGTTCTATGGATGCGATGGCTGCTTGATATGTTGTTTCTGCTTGTGTCAGTTGGTTGCGAATCCGCATTTCAGCGAGAGATTTTGTTTCTACAAGTTTCGCCTGCGCTGCCATCAACGTTTCCTGAGCGTTCGCCAGTTGGGATTCGACACGTGCTTGCGCGCTCGCTTCCGTTGTTGTGAGTTGGGATTGTGCGCTGCTTAATGCGGATTCAGCACGTATGACAGCAAGCGCAGCCTCTCTTGGGTTGCTCTGGGCGAGCACGGCATCTTTCGCTACACTTTGGCCCACCTTCGCATCGAACGAAACAATTTTACCGGAAACATTGGCAAAGATCTTTACTTCGGCATTGGGTTGCAGATGCCCGGTGTACTCCTTAGTTGAGACAAAGGTCCCGCGTCTGGCTGTTGTAGTGGACACAGTTACGGGGGTGTTTTGTGCCACCAAGCTGCTAACACTGAGGCAGCAAATGACAAAAACCCATAGCAGCTGCGCTTTTAGATGGGTCGCGATCGACGGTTTCAAAATATAGTTATTATTGATCATTTTTCAGTTTATCCTTAAAATCTTTTGTAAATTTTTGCATCTTCGGATGAATCACGAATTGACAATACGGCTGCCTTGAATTCAAGCGAAAGTAGTTTTGGTGATAATCTTCGGCTGGATAGAAGGTGTTAATGGGTGTAATCTCTGTAACAATTGGGGCATCCCACATATCGGAATTATCCGTGTCTACTTTTGATTGTTCGGCGATGTGCTGTTGTTCTTCTGTGTGGTAGAAGATCGCAGAACGATACTGGGTACCGACATCATTTCCCTGCCGATTTAGCGTCGTTGCGTCGTGCGTGTGCCAAAAAACTTCCAACAGTTCCTCGTAAGAGATAACCGTCGGATCAAATTGGATCTGGACCACCTCAGCGTGGCCAGTTCTTCCCATGCATACTGCTTGATAGGTCGGGTTGACGGTGGTGCCGCCGGTGTATCCTGAGACAACCTCGTGAACGCCTTCCAATTGCTGAAAGACTGCCTCGACACACCAAAAACAGCCTGCTCCGAACGTCGCTGTTTCTAATTGCATCTTTTTGTGAACGGTTATCGCACAGTGGCGAACCCATCTTCTCCTTTAAAAAATTGTGTAAGCAAGTTTCAATATGAAATGGACGTTTTTGATCTTCAAATGGATTGGAAGATTGGAAGTGTTTTTGCTTGGGTGTTTCCGTAGTGAAGAGTCCCATCCCTCCACGCTTCTAACCTTCCATCCTTCCGTGAAAGTTAAAATTTGTTTCCTAATATTGCTTAACTGTGCTATACTGAGTTCTATGAAACGTCTTTTCTTAATCCTAATTTTTCTTTGTTTAATGGCATGTCAATCCCAGGAGGAACATGCGAAGGTGCTTGTTATGCAACTCGGTGAGCCGATTGCCTCCCATCGAGTTAAGGCATATAGAGCCTTAATCGCGATGGGTCCCGAAGCGATGGATGCTCTGATTGTAGGACTCTCCGATGACAATCCACGGGTTCGTGAGATGTCTGCGTGGGCCCTCAGTGAAATCAAGGTGCCTGCTGCCCATGTTGTGCCTGTCCTTATTACGGTTCTCACCGATCCGGACGAAAATATCCGTGTTGCCGGTTCTGTTATGCTACAGCGTCTGGGTGAGCCTGCTGTACCGTATCTCATCGATGCCTTAAACGCTGAATCGCCGGAGATTCGGTTGAATGCGGCTTATGCGTTAGGCGAAATTGGTGCACCCCATGATACAATTCTGCCTGCGCTTATTCAGACGCTCACAGACCGAGAATGGAATGTCCGTCGTCTTGTTGTGCGTGCCTTGGTTACGATAGGTCCGCCTGCGGTTAATGCGTTAATTCAATCACTCAATTCGGCGGATCCTGATCTTCGCCGGATGGCGGAGCGCGCTTTGAATGATATTGGGACTCCGAAAGCACGCCAAGCCATCGCCGATGCCAAACGAAGATTTTCCGATCAATGATGCTATTGAGATGCAGCTGCTTGTCCCTCAATACGGAGACAGTCATCCCAATAAGCGACAGCATAAGTTTTCACAGATTCTGGTTGCTGTGCCTGTTCGAGATATTCTGTGATCCAGCTAAGTAACTGTTGCCGCAACGATTCTCGGATCTCGCCCTCCGTATAAGCCAACTGATGAAAATCCTGCCTTGCTTCTTCATCTATCTCGAAATCGACTTGGCGATAGAGCACGAGGTTAACTATCAGACTGAGTGTCAATCGTTCAATCGGATTCGGAAAAATACTGAGCGGTGGATCCAACACGAATGGATTTTCGAGCGGTAGCGCCTTGACGTAATCGCATCTATATTCTATGCACGCCAATTGTCGGTCCATCATCTCGACTTCGTTGAGGTGAAGGAGCGGGCGCGGGGTATCGATATCTCTGATTGTCACCTGCAGTGTCTGTATAGTGATCCGATATATCAGCAACGCCTTTAGAAATTCGAGTTCCGCTTGCGTGTAGATTTGAATACCTTCAGTTTCTATATCTGTGTAACCTGCACCGAGCAGGCTCTCCCCGTCTCTGTTGTGTGGTCGGATCACAGCGTGTTCTAAAAGATGGCGTGCTCTATCGCGCAGTTTTTCCATTAACGTGTTGCCGATCTGGAAAAACTTAACGACCCTTGTTTTACGAAGGAGTTGAACGGCTTTATCCAGATCGCCTTTGCTACCGTATTCCAATCCGAGACTGGTAAGTGTAAAAGCGGTCTGGATATGCGTTCGCAGTGCTGATTCGTCGGAGAGATCAGCGGTTTTCATTGTGATAAGTTTATGCGCGATGGTGGCAATACTCTCGTAGAGTGTATCCGCTTGCTCGTGCTGGATGCGACTCAAGGTATCACCATGTGCCAATGCTTGTGCCAGGAACAGTCGTCTGTCGAGAGTTGCCTCGGCGACAAGAGAAAATTTATTCGTCGTCATATTCGTCATCATCTTCTCCGTCCTCATCGAAGTTAAGCGCGTCTAAGTCAATTTTTTCCATGAGATCGGATTCAGTGATATCAATGCCTGCTTCCCTATCGCGTTCGGCGATGCGTTGGGCTCTATCAGCCTCTGCGGCATCGAAAATGGCGGCGAGTTCTGCCTCAACATCGCCTTCGGTGTCAATTGCGAAGAGTTCGCTAAGGAGCATGTTGAAAACTTCGTAATCGGCTTCCCAGATAGCATTGGAGATCGCTCGGGCGCGTTCATCAACGTAATGAATTACCGGTGAGGCTGGATCTAAGAAACTGCGTTCAAGGAGCAGCGCAGCGTGTTCATCTTGAAGTTTTATGCGTCCATGGAGGAGTGCTGCGAGTAGACGGATGTCTAATTCTCTGAGGAACCGTCCGAGTTCGTCTCGATCACACTCAGAAAGTTCAAAGAGCCAGAGGTCCAATGATTTTTCGTCAAGTTTACCCTCGCGCCAGACAGCGATGTCGAGCAGCTCTTCAAATTGGTCGTTTGAAAGGCATGGCAGTAGTGCTGAGGCGAGTCCGGTGCCGAGCATTGTGTCCAAAACTTGGAGTACATCCTCAGTTGAACTTTCCTGAACGAGTTCTGTACAATCTGGGACGAGGTAATAGAGTTGCTCACGTGCTTTCGGGTTACGGGTTGCGCTGAGGATCTCTAATTGCAGTTGCTTCCCATAACTTTGAAAGAGTTGTTCTGCTTCCCGCGTCGGTAGCGATAACAACTTCTCGCCTTCGGAGCGTGGAACTATTGTTTTTGGGCTGTTCATGCGAATTCCTCTATGGGGTTTCCGATATTGAAACGTGCGAATCTCCGATGACAGATGGCATTTATGCCATCGCCTCAAAAATTTTCCCTCACAAAATCGAGGTTTTTCGCCGCGGACGCGACTGGATCGTCCTTACCCGGCGTTTCCAATACGAACCAACCATCGTACCCGACAGCGTGTGCGGCTTCAAAGACTGCAGGAAAATCGACATCGCCTTCACCAGCGTGATTACCGCCAGTGTCCTTAATGTGCATCTGGGAAATCGATGTTCCTAAGCTCCGAATTTCAGAGGGTGAGTCATAGCCTAAACCGGTAGCGTTCCCCATATCGTAATAGACCCCAACAGCGGATGAACCGACATTGTCAATAATTCGTTGATGTTGTTCTGCGCTCAGCGTCGATTCAATTGCAAGGGCGACATCGTGTTTTTCGGCGGTTTCAGCAGCGGCTTTCAATCCATCTATGAACCGTTGTGCATCGATATGATCATCCTCAATTTTACCGTTTCCAAAAAAGGGCACCAATATCACTTTTGCGCCGAGTTGTGGCGCGATTTCTGCAAGGTATTGCAGTTTCGCGATGCCTTCGCTTCTGGTGCTGTCGGTCGGATGCATAAACGAATAAGCCGTGAAACCACCCGGGGACAGCGAAGAGACTTCGATGTCTGCAGCTTCCGATAGACTGTTCACTTTATCGAGCCCACCATCTTGCCAGAGGGCGTGCTCGCGGTAATTGACACCCATACACAGTTCTATGCCATCAAATCCAATGTCTTTAGCTTTCTGAAACGATTCTTCAAAGGAAACGGGTAACATCCCATCCCGAATACCTACTTTCATACCTACCTCCTAAACGGAAATAATGTGCGATTGAGATTGAACCTTGGTCAATTCTGAATTTTAACATAGTCTTAACACGAATTGCAAAGAGATTTGAAATCTTTTTTTTATGCTGTTATTAAGGACGCTGTTAATTACGGAATCGTGGGAAAAAAGTTGAATTTTTCTAATCAATGTGGTAATATGTTTGAAGTTAATCACAATGTATGGAACGAACCCAAAATTGTTTGGGATGCAAAAGATGCTTTCAAATGTTCCTTACCCAAAATAGAGAGGATTTGGAATGAAAAAGATTACTTGCATAATGGCAGTTTTGCTTTTATCTGTATGTCTTATTCCCGGTGTTTTCGCGCAGACCTTGATGAGCGACGAATTCGTGGGAACCGAACAAGACTTGCAGTCCTTCTGGCAAGTCAAAGATGGCGATAAGAGTCCTTGGGAGCTGCAAGATGGATTGCTGGTTGCCGAAGCGGGTTTCGATCAGAATGTATGGACTGATGACACATCTACACGTTTTTATCAGATCACGGATCAGCAACAGTTTGACATTGAAACGTCAATGGTTGTTGATTACGCTGACGCGTGTACTGTGGCTGGCATCATCGTGTATTCTGCCACAACAAAAGATCACCAGGACCGTGATGGTCAGTGGGTAACATTGAAATTGTGGGGACGTGGTGCTGCGCAAGGCAATAATGCAGTGCTTCAATACCAACGTCGTCAGAATGATGATGCTGCTTTAGGATATGTTGGTACACAAGTCGATTACAACCCAGACCAAGGTGTTATCCCGATTGAGTTACGTGTTAAACGCGATGGCGATGACTACGAGTCGTGGTTCAAGCCGAATGGAGAAGGCGATTGGGTCTCAGTGAGTACAGTGACAAACGAACTCGAAGATCCCCTTGAGGTTGGCCTCTACGTCGGTATCTGTGAAGGCGAAAGTGCTATAGGTAGAATGACTGTTACTTTCGACTATTTCCACGAGGCCTCCAGCCCGGCGACACCGGTTGACCCGCGCGATAGGCTCGCTGTTACGTGGGGTGGACTCAAAGGACAGTAGTCGCGAAAGTTGTTTGTAGTTTTTCTGAATTGCTGGCGGCTCTAATGCCGCCAGTTCTTTTTAGGAGGCGAGATTTGAGGTACACCGCTATTTTATTCTTTATTGGTTTTGTGATGCTTTATGGGACTTCTACTGAAGGGGCTGAGTCTCTCGGCGATCCGTTTGATGGAAATGCTTTGAAGAATCCGAATTGGAAATGGAAGACCTCTGATGTGGAAGACGTTGAACCGAAAGAATGGGATCTGGGTAAAACAAAAGCCGGATGGCTTCATGTCACCGGTGAACTGAATCGTAATCTCTGGCCCTCAGACACAACGAATCGGCTCTATCAAGAACATGAAGGTGATTTTGACATAGAGACGCACCTGTACATGGACTATGAAGATGCGTGTGTCGTTGCTGGGGTCGTTGCCTACTCGCCAACAACGAAGGATCGTCAAGGACGCGAAGGTGAGTGGGTGACGATTAAACTCTGGGGTCGCGGTCCCGCAAACGGCAACAATGCAGTTATCCAATATCAGAAACGGCAGTTTGATGCAGGTGAAGGGCTTGTTGGTGTTGTTCCGAGGTTCCAAGACCCGGCGGGTGAAATGGAGCTTTACATACGACTCCGGCGTGAAAAGGATACTTTTACGGCGTGGTGGAAACGGGAAGCCAATGATACTTGGATTGACATCGGCGAAACTGAACAGGAGTTTGATGAACCGCTTGAAGTCGGTATCTACGTCGGTATTTGCGATGGCAAAGGCGAACAGATTGCGCAATTCGAGTATTTTGAAGACCTTCTCGTGCCGTTTGATGTTTCGCCGCGTGCGAAGCTGCCGATTGCTTGGGGTGACTTGAAACGTCGGCAGAGTCTGTCGAGTGATCGTTAGTTGTTGCTAAATTCGGAGCATCACAAAAGATTCTTGCTGAAAATGAAGTTCGCTTGTTTTACAATTTTTATCCTTATCTTTATCGGTGGTGATGACTTTATTGGGGCTGAGATAAGTGAGGCTGCCCAACGAGTTCTCTCCACAATAGAGTGGGTCTCTATTCCTGAAGGCACGTTCCTGATGGGATCGACACCTGAGGAAGCGGAAGCTGCTTACGAGGACGCAAAGTTGCGGAGTTCGATGCTTGAACGGCACACGTTTGATGCGGAACTACCTCAACATCAGGTCTATTTGAGTGCTTACGAAATTTCACGGTATGAAATCACGAACGCGCAATACCGCGCTTTCATTGAGGCAACGAACCGTCCGACACCGCGTGGACACAATGGCGAGGAGACTTGGTTAGATGAAACACTCAATGGTGACACACAGCCCGTTGTTGGTGTGACGTGGTTCGACGCGCAAGCGTTCGCGGAATGGATCGGTGGAAGCCTTCCAACTGAAGCGCAGTGGGAACGCGCTGCACGCGGCACATCAGCACGCACCTATCCGTGGGGGGATACGCCACCGAAGGCTCGTCAACATGCGAACTTTGCGCGTCGCTATAATCGTCCTGTGTCGGTGGGACAGTTCTCGGAAGGTGAATCACCAGATGGCATCGCGGACCTTGCTGGGAATGTATGGGAGTGGTGTCTTGATGAATATAGCCCGACAGCTTATCAGCGAGGAGGCAGTAGCGATGTGTCCCGAAATCCGCTCAATCTTCGCTTTCGAGATGTGCTTCGGGCGAGAGTGATTCGTGGGGGCGCGTGGGATGTCGGGCGCGCGTTTCTCCGCTCAGGTTTGCGGTTCAAATTCTACCCTTTGGATTCAACACACACGATCGGATTTCGGATCGTCCGCCCGCGTCCAAAAATAAAAGAATAACCTTCCTGCCATTATGTTCCAATGCAAATACTACTCGCCCTGTTTTTTGACCTCCATACTAACGCCTTTTCTCCTTTTTATATTTCCACACCTCAGCAATGCTGATCCTTATTTCCGCGATATAACGAATGCGATGCATCTCGATTTCCAGCATGTCAACGGATTTTCAGCAGAACGCCGACTCGTTGAGACGATGGGCAGTGGTGGGGCACTCTTTGACTTCGATAACGACGACGATTTAGATCTCTACCTCGTTCAAGGCAATTCACTTTTGCCGTCGGCAGAATCTCTGCCTAACAATCGACTTTACCGAAACGATGCTGGTATTTTTGTTGACATCACAGCATCCGCAAATGTTGGTGATACCGGCTACGGACTGGGGGCAGTCGCTGCGGATTACAAT
>RKRO01000531.1 GCA_007571355.1 Candidatus Poribacteria bacterium
CGGATCCTGTTCCAGATCAAAAAGTTGGATGTAATCTGTCCCTTTACCTGTTTCTTCAGAAACATAGTAACGGATGAGTTTCCAACGTCCGTCGCTGATGGTGCGATGAATATCTTTATATGCAGCGAAAACTGTCTCGCGGACTTGTTCAACACACCCCTCCATCAGGGGAACTAAACTCCTTCCTTCAGTCGTATCCGGGCACTCGACCCTGGTGAGGTCACAGACGGTGGGAAAGACATCGTATAAATAGGTGAGTGCGTCAACTGTTGCGCCTTCGGGGATCCCTGGTCCGGCGAATATGGATGGCACACGGATGCTGTGGTTATAGAGGTTCTGTTTGCCGAGCAGTCCGTGTTGTCCAACAGCGAGTCCATGGTCAGCAGTATAGATGACGATGGTGTTGTCGAGATGACCATTGGCTTCCAATGTGTTTAGCAAGCGTCCCATTTCGGCATCTTGGCTGGTAATCATACCGTAGTAGTCGGCGATATGTTGTTGAACGATTTCAGGGGTGCGTGGGAACGGTGCTAACACTTCGTCTCGGATACGCATTTCGCCGTTGTCAAACGGGTGTTCGGGAGCGAAGTTCTCTGGAACAGGTATCTCTTCAGGCTTATACATCGTCGCGTATTCACCGGGTGGTGTCCGAGGATCATGCGGTGAAGTAAAGGAAAGATAGAGGAAAAATGGATCCGTTTGGTTGTAGTTCTCTATAAATTGTACCGCGGAATCAGTAAACAGTTCCGTAGAAAACTTATCACCAATATACCTTGCATCTTTCGGATAAGCACCTGTCGGATCAAAATCGAAAATCGGCACTTTATATTGATCGCCCATGCCGCCGAAGAAAATTGTTCCACCATCGTCAAAACTATTGTTAAACGTCTGTCGGTCGTTGTGCCATTTGCCAGAAAAGAATGTCTGATACCCTGCCTCGCGCATAACCTGTGGCCAGACTGCCAAATCCCGGTTCAGTTGGTTTCCGCCACTGCGGAAAAGATTTGCGCTGGTAAGGACAGCGGCGCGACTCGGTACACAGACTGCTCCGACAAGTGAACCCATAATATGTGTTTGGCGGAAGGTGGTTCCACGTGCCATGAGCGAGTCCATGGTGGGCGTTTTTACGGTCGGGTCACCCATGCCACGGATGGCATCCCATCGGTGGTCATCAGCAATCATAAAAAGAACATTCGGTTGTGAGGACATATTTAATTATTCCTTGCGGTTCGGTCAGGCGGGTTTGGGCTTTGAAGTGCTATCTCGTATATCCGCCCTCCATTACATTACGAGTTACGGGTTTTGAACCTACTGAAAAAGAGACATCAAAATTATCAAACAGCGTTGAGACTTAATCAGAAACCACCGCGCAATGAACGGAGCGGTGACGAGGAGGCCATAGTTAAAAATGAAAATTGCGACCATTGAACAATTTTACCCGCGCCGCCGGACGCGCCTTGTCAAAATCACGACAGATACCGGTATCGTCGGGTGGGGCGAAACCACACTTGAAGGTAAACCCAGAAGCACCTGTATGGCTGTTGACGAACTTGCTGATTATTTTATTGGTAAAGATCCGCTGCGGATTGAACACCATTGGCAGCATGTCTATCGTTCCGCGTTCTTCCGAGGCGGAAATATCTTGATGTCTGCTTTGTCCGGCATTGATCAGGCGTTGTGGGACATCGCCGGTAAATATTACAACGTGCCTACCTATCAACTCTTAGGGGGTGCCGTGCGTGACCGGATCCGTGTCTATGCGCATTGGGGCATCGGCAGTTTAACGGACGAAGGCAAAGCTGCTGCGAAAGAACGTCTCGAATTTTTACAACAAAAAGGCGGTTATACGGCGTTTAAAACCGGCCCCGGTGGCAAGTGGCGTGGACATGAACCGCCTGCTGTGATTGATGCATTTGTCGAACGCGCCTATCTCATGCGCGAGTGGGTGGGCACCGATGTTGAACTCGCGTTTGACTTTCACGGTAAGATGACACCTGCACTCGCTATTGAGATTTGCCGCGAACTTAAAGGGATGCGCCCAATGTTCGTTGAGGAACCTATTCCGCAAGAGAATGTAGACGCACTCAAATTGGTGTCCGACCATGTCCCATTTCCAATTGCCACAGGTGAACGCCTACTGACCCGTTGGGGATTTCGCGAGGTCTTTGAAAAACAGGCAGTTGCTTACCTACAACCCGATACCTCCCACGCGGGTGGCATTACGGAACTCAAAAAGATTGCGAACATGGCAGAGGTTTATTATATGCACATCGCACCGCATTGTGCGATTGGACCGGTTGCTTTTTCTGCCTCCCTTCATGTGGATGCTGTTGTGCCGAATTTCCTGATCCAAGAACAGATTGATGCCGGGTTAGGTGACGGTCTGTTCACTGAAAATTGGCACGTCACAGATGGACACATAGAATTGCCGACAAAACCCGGACTTGGCTTTGAAATTGATGCCAAAGAAGCGGAACAGACACTCGACACCTATCCTGAAGAACTCGGCGGTGAATTCTATTACGATACCGATGGCAGCGTAGCGGATTGGTAGAAGTCCCTAAACCACCGGTTTCCGATTTGAAACGTAAGGCGGTTCTAACATCAACTTCTGGTCTTCGTCTGACATCAAGTTGCGAAGTTCGTCATCGTATCTGCCTTGTCCCCAAGAAGCGTGTCCGGGTGAATACTTGAAAAGAATGGAACGCCGCTGGTGTGTAGCCGTCCACGGGAGCGTGCCGTGTGTCAACGCCTCTGTAAAGATAACCACGTCGCCTGCCTTCTGATGCACCGGTGCCATACAGGTTTTGTTATCCTTCACCGGTCGGAATTGGGGTGGGCACGGATAGTTGCTCTTATGGCTGCCGGGGATGCAACAGAAACCGCCGTGTCCGGGCAGCATATCGGTGAGTGCCCACGAGACAACGGTTAACCCGTTATACATCCGATCGTTTCGGAAGACGTAATACTGTGATGGATCATAAGGCGTACCCCCGCCGTGAAGTGTTCCGCCTGGGTTGCCTTCTTTCATCAAGATACCGTAGACGTGATCGAGCCGGAATTTAGGACCGACGATCTCTGCTAAGCACGGCATCATACGTGGATGGTTAAGGAGTTTACGGAACGCGTCGTCCTCCCAGCTCAGGAATCCGCCGAACCGTTGTGAATGGATGTTATCGTCAACGGGGTCTGCATAATCTTGGGCATCAATGAGAGCATTCAATTCAGCGAGTTCTTTGTCCCCTAAAACGCCTTCAATATTCACATATCCCCAGAGATCGAATAGGTATTTTTCTTCGGGGCTCATTGAGACACCTCCGTTATAGGCTTTATCGTAAAATCCGAAAATAGATGCACACTTGGACAAACCCCTTCCCCCCCCGCAAGCGGGAGGGAATCAGAGGAACCTCGCTTCGATAGGATGTGTTTCAATCCTTACGGGCTTTACGATAAAGGATGCACAAACGAACAGTTTATGCGGCTATTGATGTGCCGAGCGTGAAGTGGGTTCAAGCCGTGTGACAACGATTTGTTCTCTGTCAATCAGTTCACCGACGCGAGGCGACATCTCGTTTACCCAGCGGTCATCTTCGTAAACCGCTGCGTAGAGTTGTTCTCGCTGTTCTTCGCTCTCAAACCGTCGGATCCAGACGTAGAGATCGTCCTCTTCTTCACCGATGAAACTGCCGATCACAACCATGCCTTTAGAAATTTGGAATGGGAGGACCGTTTCTTCCATATATTTTACCCAGTTCTCGCGTTGGCCGGGTTTCGTTCTGTACTGCCGTAATTCAAAAAAAGCCATAAAAAATCTCCTTTTTAGGGTTGTCAGTTATCAGTTTTCAGTGAATTGGTTTGCTTATAGCACCACAGACATTTAGAAATTTAGGTGCTTTCACTCTTCTCAGGTTTCTTAAACAACGTCGCCCCCAGCAAAATATCCACCAAACCAATTTCTAAGAGCCCGCCAATTATTATGCCACTAAACACAACAATTTGCTCGGTAAACGTTGATCCATCCAACCTACGTATCAAGAAATACGCGGTGAAAATGACAAAAAAAGTGTGGTTTCGCCAAACTGTTGCCAAACGTTCCTAACAATGTGTGTGAAGATGACGACTTTCCACAATGTTCACAAGGCTTGTAGAAAAACCTGCCTACTTTGGGACTGTTACGAGTGATCTTCAACAAGGTATCGACTAATATACTCAGGCAAATGCAGCCAATCATTACGCCGAGTGACTGGAGGAATATCCATTCAAGCAGATCCGTTAACGCTAAAAAAAACTATCATAGCGACGAAAAAATCAAGTTGTTTGAAATTATTCCGAAGGCTCCCGAAAAATTTATCCTTCATTTCATTCTCCTTTTGACGTTCAGCATAGACCATGTTCGTCCTGTTTAGAGACGATTATAGCCGTAGCCTTTACCCGTGATTTCAAAGAGTGCTGCGGCTGCCAGGAAATGGATGTCTGCGTCCTGATCTTCGAGGAGCATTTCGAGCAGTGACACAGCGTTTGCGTTTTTCGCGTCGCCGAGTGCCCTGATGACATCGAGGCGGAATCCTCTTGTGATTTGGGCTTCGTGTAAGACTCTGAGTTTTTCCACCAAGGCCGTGACTGCTTTATCGGTTGCGATTTTGCCGAGGGCGCGTGAGGCATCGCGTCGTATCTCCACGTGGTTATCATCGTTGTTCATGACTTCAATGAGCGCGTCGGTCGTTGAAGGATCCGCCAATTCTCTGAGTCCTTGTGTGGCGGCACGTCGTACATCTTTGTTGTCTTCAGTTTCGCCTTTCATTATCTGCACGAGGTCTGGGATAAGTGCTGAAAGTCCGGCCTCACCCGCTGCGAGGGCAGTCGCTTTTCGGATGTTTACATCTGGGTCAGTTAATCGCTGTTTGAAATCGGATATATCCAGTGCTGCGCCTGCGGTACTACAACGCCCTAATGCGACCATTGCGGCGTTTCTCACAGGATTGCTTTCCCATTCATCGGCGGTGCGTTCAGCCATTTTCGATGCGGCGAACGCCGGTAAGTCCAGTTTCTTGGCGGCAGCGACGTAAATCTCCCAACTCCAGTTGCGTTTTAGGTCATTGAGTCCGAGGTTCCTTCTGTTCCCTGCGTCCTCAAGTGCAACGATGTATTCGGTATCGTCAACGAGTCGTCTGCCGAGTGCTTCAGCGGCACGTATGCCACCGATGGTGCCAAGGGCACGTGCGGCTTTTGTGCGTGCAGACGCGTTCGCTAAGACTGCCGTGTTGGCATCTAATGGTATCCGTTTATCCTCAAGAATTGCAATCAATCTTGGAACAGCGGCTTCGCTTTCGAGGCTGCCGAGCGCGATGATAGCATTTTTAGCGATATTTCCAACTCGGATGTCGAGTGCACGGATGAGGACATCTTCAGCCGATTTATCGCCAATGTTACCGAGTGCGGTTACGGCTGCGGCGCGGACGTTGTCTGGTTCCAACGGATTTTCAACGACCTCACTGAGTTTTTCGACGGCTTTTGAATCTTTGAGGGCCCCTAAAGCGGCAGCGGCTTGCAATCGGATCTCAGCGTTCTCATCGGAGAGTGCTGTTAGTAGGGGGGGCATCGCGCGTTCGTCTTTGAGCACGTTGAGAGAAACGATTGCGGCTGCTCGAATGGATTTCATTTCGCTGCTGTCTTCAAGCACAGCAATGAGCGGTTCAACCATCCGGCGCTCTTTGAAACGACCCAGCGAGTTGGCTGCCCGTTTTCGGATGACATAACTCGGATGTTTCAGTTCTGTGAGCACCGCATTGGCAGCAACTGCATTCGCGGATGTCCCGAGGATGTGGACGAATGCCCAGTGCACCCACTCATCATCTGCGGACTTAAGTGCGTCAAGAACGAATTCTGATGTCGCCTTATTATTATTTGTGATTAAGGCTGTAATGATTTCATTCTGTACAGAGAGTACCTCGTATCCATCATCAAAGTTTCCAACGCCCTTCTTCAAAATATCCACGAGTGCTTTGTCGGCGGCTTGAAGTTCTCGGAGTGCGATTGCCGCTCGGACGCGCGTCGTCTCATACTTATCGTTTCGGAGGGCATCTAAGAGCGGATCGACGACCCGTTGCCCTTTTATTTTTCCGAGCGCAATAGCGGATTCCTGTCGGACGACGCCCTGTTTATCTTTTTTTAAGGCAGTGATAAGCGCAGTGGTTGCGGCATCGCCTTTGATTTCGCCGAGTGCCCACGCTGCACTTTGACGTACAGTTGCGCGCGCATCGTCTTCGAGAGAGTGGATCAGCGGTTCTACGACGGCATCACCTTTGATGATCCCGAGTGCATGTGCGACTTCACTCCGGACGAGGCTCGGTATCGGTTTCAACTCACCCCATGTCCGATAGTTCGCGCGCGGGTAATCGGGTGTCCACTGGATATGGAAAGATTCTACCTGTGTTCGGAGTGCGTCAAGCGTTTTATATTGTCGTTTCATATGCCGCTGGAAATCCGAAATTTCGTCGAATTGCGTGGACAGTACCCAGAGAAGGACAGATGTTGTTTCTGGTGCTTTGATACGGCTGAGCACCTTGACAGCATTGGCACGTATGATCGGACTGGTCTCATCGCTAAACACAAGCAAGAGCATCGGTTGTGTTGCTTCTACAGGTTTAAGTTGCCAGAGTGCATCAATAGCGGCAAGTCGTAGCGTTTCACGCATCTGCTTACCCATCGCTATAATAATTAGTTTTTGAACAGCGTCTTCTGTTGCGATACCAATTTTGCCGAGAGCCGTCGCAGCATGCGTAGCGGTGGTATCGTCATAGATGAGTGCCTCGGTGAGTGCGGGGACAGCCCTACGTGTCCGTATATTGCCGAGTCCTATCGCAGATAACGCTTTTACCTCTTTATGTGGATCGTTGTTTAGTGCCTCAATAAGTGGTTCTATGGCGCGTCTGTCTGCGATCCGTCCAAGTGCGTCTGCGATCCTTATTCGGGTTTCATCTGTGCCGTTTTTAAGTGTGTCAAGCATCAGTGGAACGGCGACACCCCGCATTTCGACGAGTGCTGCCAATGCTTGCGCTTGCAATTCTTCGTTTGCCAATTCCTTTATGAGCGGTTGGGCGGCTTCTTCGGATTTCAGGAGCCCAAGCGTCTGGATTGCAGCGGCTTGGGTCGCGATCCGGTACTTTTTCATCCACAATTCATCAATATAAGCACTTGCGATGTATTGATAGGCCGCTGTGAAACCGGTGTCCTCGTCGGGGATCAGGTTTCTCGCTTTTGTTTTTAATACCTCAAGGAGTGGTGCAGTTGCAGGGGCCCCGATGCGGTTGAGGGCATCTATGGCTGTAGCTTTTACGGACGCGTTCTGATCCGAGAGCAGGCGGATGAGGTCGGGAACAGCAGTTTCGGCTTGGATACGTCCGAGGAGTTTGGCGGCGTGCATTCGGACTTGTGCGCTGTTGTTTCTGAGTGCAAGTTGGAGGGCTGGCACAACAGCGGTGTTTTCAGCGGCACCAGCACTCGCCAGTTGCTCCAACGCGGTGATCGCCCTATATGCGACCTCCGGTGCGTTCCGCGTTTCCGTGAGTACTGCTTCAAATGTAGGGATGAATTCAGGGTTCTGCATTGCGCCGAGATGACGTACTGCCTCTTTCTGTATAGCAGAATCCGGGTGGCGGATTGCTTGCTGCAGCAGTTCAGCAACTGCTTTTCCGTGTCCAAGTTTGTCCATTAGTTGTGCGACAGCGGTGCGTGCGTTGGGCTGATAGCACTTCTCAGCGGCTAAGAGTGCGTTGACGACTGCAGCGTCCGGGGATTCGACGAGTTCTGTCAGTAATTCTGAACGTTTTTCGACTGCTTCAGCGAGCGACATTGCAAAGAGTCCAGAGATAGAATTCTGTATACGTATGAGCCGTTCCTGTTGGTCGAGATCATCGGAGTCCGGGTCTTCCAACACTAAGATAGTTCGGATGTCGGTGGCGACGGTTTCGAGGTAAGCGTTGGCTTGTCCAATCGCTTCGTGCCACGGTGCTGCTTCTGTTTGTGTACGGAGTTGCAAGAAAGCGCGGAGGTGTTCTGCTTCTTGATTTCCTGCGTTTGTTCTTTGGACTGCCGTCTGTGCAGCGGCATAATCGCCGCGAACGATAGCGGCGCGCGCATCAATAATGTCTCTGTTCTCTTTCTCACCACACGCGAGTAGCAACGTCATCGCCGCGAGGAGTGGGAGGTAGATACCGATTTTTAACATATTACACGTCCGGTATTGCTTCATGTTTCTCTCCTGTAGTCGTTATCAGGTATTGGTTGTCAGTTAAAGCGGCAGGATGCTAATAAATCACCCACACTTGGCAGCCATCAAAGGGAGAAAATGTGTTGCGATAAAGCCTTTTAAACGATAACTGTGGATTAACGACTGATAACTATTTGGGTCAAGTCTGCGATAGCATAAATGTTCTGTCCGATTTGATTCAACACCGCTAATCGGTTTGAGCGCAGTGCGGATTCCTTCGCCATAACCAGTACCTCATCAAAGAATGTATCTATTGCTGGCTGCAAAGCGGCGAGTTGTGTTAGAAGTTTGGCGTAATCCCGCACCTGTCTGCTCTGTTTAAGGTTCGGTGCTGCTTCCGTAATACATGCGTACAAATGTTTTTCAGCATCGTCTTGCAGGCGCGTGGCATCCACTGTCTCTGGTGGGTCCGCCGGTAAAATTCTCAAGACGCGATTGAGGGCATTATACACTTCCTCAAAGTTTGGTGTCAAGCGAAATTCGGCAAGTGCATTGGCGCGTTTGAGAATGTCTATAACGTTGACATCACCGACGGCTAAGACTGCATCGGCAAGATCAGGCGCGTATTGCTGTGTTTCCAACAAGATAACGCGTAGCCGGTCTTTGATGAAGTTAAGAACACTGGTTTTCGTATCATCAGCTAACGGGGCGGCGTAGAGCGAGATCGCCTTTTCGACGACCCCATCCAAAGACAGCGGGAGCTGCCGATTCTGGAGAATACGAATTGTGCCGAGTGCGTGTCTTCGTAACGAGTAGGGGTCTTGTGAACCCGTCGGACGTTCTTCTATGCCGAAGTATCCGACAATTGTGTCGAGTTTATCGGCGATAGCGAGGATCGCGCCGATTTCAGTTTCAGGGAGCGGTGTCTCTGCGCCCAGCGGTTGGTAGTGCTCAGCGATCGCAGTGGCGACGGGTTCAGGTTCACCAGAATTGCGCGCGTAGTATCTCCCAGTGATGCCTTGTAATGTTGGGAATTCAATGACCATCTGTGTCGTTAAATCTGCCTTACAGAGCCACGCTGCTCGTTCCGCATGTGCGGCGGTTATTTCTGTGTAAGCGGGGTTTGTAACCCCGATTTCCTTATCGATGAACTTAACCAACGCCTTCAGCCGTTCCGCTTTATCCAGAAGCGAACCGAGTTTGGCGTGAAAGACGACTGCCCCTAGACGTTCGACTTTGTCGGCGAGGCTGGTTTTCTGGTCTTCTTTGTAGAAGAACGCGGCATCGTTGAGTCTGGCATGGAGAACGCGCTCGTTTCCGTGCTGAACGCCGTCGTAGTTGCCGTCGGTTCCGTTGGAAATCGTGATGAATTTCGCCGCCAATTCTGATTTGCTTTTCCACATCGGAAAATAGCGTTGATGCTTTTTCATCGCAGTAATCAGCACTTCAGGCGGTAGTTCCAGATGCGCCTCACTGAAATTGCCGATAATGGGCTGCGGGTTCTCTACGAGATAGTTGACCGTATCGAGCAATTCTTCGTCGATTTTCGGGAGGCATTCTTCCGCTTTTAAAATTGAGCTCACCTGCTTTCCGATCGCCTCTCGCCGTTCCTTGGGACAGACAATCACACCTACGGCTTGCAATGCCTCGGTGTATGCATCCAAGTTCGCCGATGTCAAGGTTATCGGGTCAGGATGCAAGGAGCGGTGTCCGAAGGTTATCCGTCCGGCGTGTGCGTCTCCGTAGGTACAATCAATGATCTCATCATCTAAAAGTGCGACAAGCCAACGAATCGGGCGTGCGAAACGTGTAACCCCCCTGTCCCCCTTTTCAGGCGGGTAAACGCCGCTTCCACTTGTTTCCCAGCGCATGGTCTTCGGGAAACGCAGAGTCTCAATCCATTCCGGTAGAAGCACTTGCAATACCTCTCGCGCTGCAACACCTTTTTCGAGTTTTGAGGCGGCGACGTATTCGCCCCGTTCGGTTTCGACGATACGGAGTGCGGAGAGTTCAACGCCTTGCGTCTTTGCGAAGCCGATCGCGGCTTTTGTCGGTTCACCGTTTTCATCGTAGGCGATCCGTTTCGGGGGTCCCACGACTTCCGTCTCTTCACTTTCTTGGAGCGTTTTCACGTCTTTGATACTGAGTGTGATACGGCGCGGGGTGCCGAATGTTTCAATTGCACCGAACGGTATCCTGTGGTCTGTCAAGGATTGGGTTGCGATTTCTTGGAGCTGCGCAAGTGCAGGCGGAACATAACCGGCGGGTACCTCTTCCGTGCCGATTTCAAATAGCAGATCAGCGGTTTCTGGGTCCGGTTGTGCTGGTGTCTCGTCTTCCGTGGGTATTTCGGTTGCTGTATCGGTTGCCGTGCTGAAGCGTCCTATGAGTGGATGCCCCATTTCTTCGCGTTGTTTGACGTACGCGCGTGCAATCCGTTGTGCAAGCCGTCGTACGCGTTCAATGTAACTGACGCGCTCCGTGACGCTGATAACACCGCGGGCATCTAACATGTTGAAAGTGTGTGAGCATTTCAAGACGTGATCGGTCGCGGGTAGTACTAACCCTGCATCTAAGCAGGCATGCGTCTCCTTCTCATAAGTGCTAAACAGATCAAGGAGCATGTCTACGTTTGCATGTTCAAAATTGTAGGTGGAGTATTCCACCTCGCTTTGGCGGTGGACATCGCCGTAGTTGAGATGTTCATTCCAGTGGATGTCAAAGAAGTTATCGACATCCTGCAAGTAGAGTGCGATGCGTTCAAGCCCATAGGTAATCTCGGCACAGATAGGGTCGAGATCTATGCTTCCCATCTGCTGAAAGTAGGTGAACTGTGTGCCTTCTGCCCCGTTCCACCAGACTTCCCAACCGAGTCCGGATGCACCGAGCGTCGGCGATTCCCAGTCGTCTTCCACAAAGCGGATGTCGTTTTTGCGGGGTGAAATGCCGAGGCTATAAAGGCTCTCAAGATAAAGGGGAAGTACATTTCCAGGTGCTGGTTTAAGTATGACCTGATATTGATAATATGCCCCAAGGCGAAAAGGGTTTTCGGCGTATCTACCGTCAGTTGGACGTCGGACAGGTTCTACGTACGCCACTTGCCACGGTTCTGGCCCGAGGCATCGCAGGAAGGTGGCTGGGTTAAACGTGCCCGCGCCGACTTCTACATCGCACGGTTGTTGGATGATGCATCCGTGATCTGCCCAAAATTTCTCTAAAGCTAAAATTATTTCTTGAAATGTCATATCTGTTTTTTTCTGAGTACGCTCCGTTTTGAAGTGATTAATGCGTAGTTATTGTAACGTAACAGATTTCTTTAAGCAATAGATTTTCGGTCTGTTTCTTTCGTTCGGAGTTTTAGGGGCATAAGGTTGGCAGAATGGAAGCGGTGAAGGATGGTTTTCGGAAGAATGGGAGAGAGGGTATGGTGTCGTGTATGTGCTCGGCACCCCTTCGTTTCACATCGAACTCATAGCGAGTACGGTTTATGAATGGTTGAAAGTTATACGAAAGTTAATCATAGCATACGCTAAATGACGGAACCCCAGACGGGTCTCT
>RKRO01000374.1 GCA_007571355.1 Candidatus Poribacteria bacterium
GTCCTACGTTCTCAACACCGAGTTCTGTGAGGCCTTCGGCTTTGGCGAAGTCGTGTTGGTCTAAACCGTTGTAGTAGAGGTCGCCGATGCCGATGTGTCCGAGTCCGTCAAACTGTGTGCCGATCTGACCGATCTCGCCACTGAAGATCTCCTCGAACCAAGTTGTTTTGTCTTCACCGAGGGGTCCTGACATCGCCGGAATTCGTAGACTATAATGTCGAGTTCCGAAAACGGGGATACCGCTTTCATAGACTCTGCCGAGTTGAAAGACTTCGCCGGTTTTAATCAAACTCGCGGCTTGCAATACTTTCTGTGGTGTTAATCGGTTGACGGCCCCGCGCCGATCGTCGGCACCCCATTCGGAAGGAAACCACGATTCTTGGGTTAGCGTAAACGTCGCGGTGAGTGCGATCAACGCGACTGTAAGTGCAAATAGTATGAAGCGTTTGGATTTGTTAAACACTGTGTTACCTCCTTATTAGTGGTTATTTCTCACCTAAAATGCCCGCCAAAATGGCGCGCTGTAACCTGGTCGTCTTTTCCATTTTCGCAATCCGCACGCTGACTTCAGCCTCTGTTGGCGGATTGTCTGAAACTCCGTTCAATGTTACAAGAAGGGTCATATCTTTATCCTCTTTTCCGAATTCTTTAAAGGTGAGTTCCAAGGTCTCCCCGGATTTCCATGTTTTAGCAAGTTTACGGAGTTCCAGAGTCGTTTCAATCGGTATGCTGTTGACGGCAGTTACATCAACCGTTGTTTTTCGCTTCAAGCTTGCCTTTAGTACGTCGGCGATATATTCGTAGGTTGGATATTCTTCATAGGAAGTTATCTCGAAATCTAAACCGGCTTTGCCCAAATATTCCGATAGTGGTAACCGCTCTTTTCCAACAACGTATGTGTTGAAGAAAGTGCCAAAATCTTTACCTGCGACTTTGTTGACGGTTCTGATGATATCGCGCTGCGTATACTCTGTGGAAGTGTCAGGAAACTTTCGATACATCCGTTGCATGACGTGATTGAAATTTTTCCTGTTTTTTGTGAGATGTCGTATCTGTAAGTCTAATGCTGCTGCGACAAGACTTCCGCCTTCGTAAAGTAACCGACTGTCCCTGAAATTGTCACCTATCGCATGTTCATGGGAAACAGACAAATACTTTTCGCACGCAGTTTTGAGGCGTTCCAAATATTCGGTTTCAGATAGATAGCCGATCTGCTTTGCCGTAATGTCGGAATAGTAATTTGTTACCCCTTCAAGAAACCATCTTTCCTTTGATGTAAAGGGCGTGAGTGCCGTAAGGCCGTTCCAGATATGGAACACTTCATGTCCAAGAAAAGGACCCCACTCGTGTTTCGTCGTCGGATCTAAGGCATCGTCCATCAGGATACTGACACTGTGGTTCTGCCCTTGACCCTTCATCCGTTTTTCGCCTGCTCCTTCGTACGGATTTACGATAAACATCACCCGCCTGTCGGGGCCTCCTTTAAAGACCTTTGCGTACGCGCGTAAAAACCTTTCAACGGTGCGTTTCATCTCCTCCTTAGACGTTTTCAGGCTACCTCCCATACCGATCACAACCTCTGTCTCTCCAGATTTTGCGACGACTTCAATATGTTCTCCAAAAAGAAGGTAATTTGCTGTTAATTCTTCTTGATTTTCAACAGAGAACCGGTGTTCCGTGAGTCCGATACGTTTCCAAGGTGTTAATACCCGCCAGCCTTTAGGCAGTTTGAACTCCACCTCAATATTGTCGGTTCTTCCGCCGACGATGAACATTTCACGACCCGCCCAAAGCATGGTGTCATTGCGGAAATAGGGACGTGTTCGCGAAAGCATTTCGCGTCCGTATCGTTTAGTTTGGAAAGCCTTGTAATCCTCAGCATATTTTCGGGATATCTCGTAGTTTAAGGTAATAGGCGTTTTGTTGCTATGTTTAAAAAACTTAATCTTCCAAACAGGATACGGGTAATTCTGAAAAAACGGAAAACCTATGGGCCGGGGTTCTTCTACCCTGACCCTCCGTGAGAAAGGATTATCCATCGGTTTAGATTCACCATTCTTGGGGGTATACTGATTATACTGCACAATATAATCACTATCGCCGTTGAGGCGTAACTGTAATTCCTCAAGATATGGATCTTCAGGGGTTAATTTATAATCAACTTGCATTTCGCCTTGATTATGGGGATCATCAATAGTTACGACGTAGGATGCCTTTTTAATCGGTGTTTCGGGTAGAATATTAGGATCCCTGACATGAAGTTTTTCTATAATCGGTTGGGGTTGGTAATCGTTATGCCACCTATAAGTCCACGTTGTATCAACATTGAGTGGGAAATAGTCTCTGCTTTTTTCCGGCACGTTATATTCTATTAATTCGGCTTCAGTTATAACGCCGTTGGAATGTTCATATCGCATCTTCACAAGCCCGACCCCTTTGGCAAAGTAGAGATAGCGCGTCCCATTAATCAGTGAACTTTTCAATTCAGTGTCAGCCTCAGCCCCTGTAAAAACGGTTTTATGCTTGAGGCAGTGTTGGAAAATTCCGGCGGCACACTCAACGGATTCGTAACCTTCTATAGTCGTCTGTAGATACGAGTTTGACCACCCCTCTTCTGTCCAGGTCTTTCCTACAGTCAATGGGAATCGGAACAGTTCGGGCCAGGAAGTGCTGATATTATCCGAAAAGATGCTTGTAGGATATAGTATGGGTTTCGTAGACTTAATAGCGGATCTCGAACTTGACTGCCTCAATCCTAAAAACGCGTCGGTTTTTGCGATATAGAAGTCCCGTTCGCCCAACGTTTCACCGTTCTCATCTGCTACTTTGGCAATCAGTTGGAGGTCTCCTTTATATTTTTCGCTTGTATTATGGTTGATATCAATATGAGCCGTTTCAATGAAAATTTGGTCGTAATAGTCGTTTTTCCATTGATAGGTCCATGTTGAACCAATATTCAAAGGAAAGTACGCTTCGCTTTTACCCGATATTTCGTAGTCAACTAATTCGGCTTCTGTGACGATGCCGTTAGAATGCTCGTACCGGACCTTCACTAATCCGACACCCTTGGCAAAGTAGAGATAGCGGGTTCCGTTAACAAGTGCCTTTTCTAATTCACTGCCGAGGTGTGCCCTGGTGAG
Organism: Candidatus Poribacteria bacterium; assembly: GCA_007571355.1. Classification (GTDB taxonomy): domain Bacteria; phylum Poribacteria; class WGA-4E; order WGA-4E; family WGA-3G; genus WGA-3G. The sequence continues at coordinate 3,141 of RKRO01000374.1, forward strand.
CACTGTTTTGTGCTTGAGACACGCGGGGAAAACCCCCAGCGCAATTTCTACCGACTCATAACCTTCAAGCGTGGTTTTATCCACTGAGTTCCAGTTATCTTCCCATGTCTTTCCCACAGTGAGTGGATATCGAAACATCTTACCTTCATACTCAGCGGCAACATTTGCAAACAAAACGCGTACGCGCCCCGGAAATCTATTCCAAGACTTAAGACTTGAAGATCGTAATGTCAAAAAGTCATCTGTTTTGTGGGCATAGAGGCCACCTTCACCAAAATCATGACCGATTTCTGAAGCAACGTCAATAGTGAGTTTACGGGCTACTTTTGTGGAGGGCGGATCGATGGGACTACAGGATACTATCACGAGAATCATACTGAGGAAGAACATTAAAACTTTCATTTATTTCTCCATGATAAGGGACTACCCGAAGGACACTCCCAATTTGACGCTACGTTCCGGGTGATTGTCCATCTCTATATAAGCCTCGACTGAATCTTCAAACGGCACCACCGGGTCAACGACATCTTCACAGTCAAATCTGCCTGCGACAAGCCATTTCCAACAGGTATCAACGATACGTCGGAAATCCCAACGTGGATGATCGCGGTTCGGGTCACTGTTAGCACGCGCGAAGATGATGTTCGGAATGTTGACATGTGCGACGGCACCGAGGTCAAGGCCACCTGTACAGGCTTTCGCGCGGCCAGCGTAGACGATTGTGCCTTCAAAAGTGACACTGCGAAGCGCGTCATCAAGTGCCTCGTAAACTGCACTCGTTTCTACAACCACATCAACGCCAAGCCCACCCGTCGCTTCTTTGAGCACTTCGCCAGTATTGGAGGCGGTGGGATCAATGACAAGTTCCGCCCCGGTTTTTTCAGCGACCTTCCGCCGTCTTTCAAGCGGGTCTACGGCAGCGACGAAATCAGCTCCTGCGATCCGCGCCATCTGCACGGTCATCAACCCAATGGCACCGAGTCCAAAGACAGCGACCCGCTCACCAACGCGGACTTTTCCATCGCGAATTGCGGACATCGCGAAATGTAATGGATCATAGCAGACCGCTTCTTTCCACGTCATACTCTCAGGCATCTTGAGGACGCTACCAGCGCGCCACGTGTGCGTCTCTTTGAGGTGTCCGTGATGCGTGACGCGTTCTCCAATCTCGAAACCCTCAACCTCATCCCCGATTTCAATAACTTTTCCGACGCACATATTCCCAAGTCCCATCGGAAAATTTGCGTTGTTGTATCCGTAGTATGCTGTCAGTTCTGTGCCACGTTTGGGCGCGCCGAATTCGACCTGAACGCGAACATGATCCGCGGGGATGGGACCATCTTCATATTCTCTCAAGACGGGCTGCCGAGGGGCGATAGCTACTAATTCTTTTGGCATGTTGGTCTCCTATGTTTCAATCAGCACGGTTAAGAACAAGGTCATCATCCAAGCCTACCAGGCTATTCATCATTCGCTCACTTTTTCGAGATATTCGCTTAGTTTTTTCAACAAACGTTTATGCCGTTCCTCCGAAATAGAACCGATGTGTCCTACGATCTCACCTATCTGTATTTGACTTAGAAAGCCAAGCCGAATTAGAGAGGTTCCTCTAAGCTGCCCGAGATTATCGTCATCGGGAGTGACAATCTCATCAAAACCCTCAACGTAATATTGGAGTCTTGTGGTTAGTCCACAGACGATAAAGGCATGATAATTGTGTGGTAATTGTCGTAAACAGACCGCAGGTCTGAGTTTCACCTGCCCCTGGGCATCTTTTAGATAGGCAACAATTACATCACGCTCCTTCATCGTCCTCCCTCTCTGCTATATACTCGGTTTCATTGTCAGGGGATGTTCTTTCAAGACCGCGCGCCGGCACCCGCGCTTCGGGACAGCATTCCTTGATGGTTCCTTCATACTTAGGATTGACTGCAAGGAGCATATCCAGCGTATACTCGGGTTCATCTTCACCGTATGCTCCCTCAAGACCGCGCGCCGGCACACGTGTCTCAGAAATTTGTTCTTCTTCAGTTTTTTCCGTGTTTACCGGTTGAGTCAAGTCTTTCATATTAAATTCCTCCGTATAAGGCACAATTAATCCATCTAAAATTCTGCGGTAGACACACTTGCAAAATGTGACTACGGGCAAATTCAAAATGATCAGTTAATGCGGAATCCCCAATTGATGCATCCGACGGTGGATTGCCTCCCGCGCCTCTTGGAACGGTCGAGAAAGAAATTCTAAATGATCATCCTCGCCGTGGTGGTGCGTCACGGTGCCGTGTTCATGGTGGCGCGCTGTCTGCTGAATATAGGACAACCCACCCTCAATCAAAGTGAGCATATAATTTGCTGTTTCTGGATCGAACATCCACCACTCGCCGCCGACTGCAATATAGACTGGAGAGGTATGGGCGATGATGCCGCGTCTCCATCCGTCGTAATGTGGAACGGCTTGCGCATAGTTGGGGCCACCACACCGCGCCGCAATCCAAGAGTGTTTGTCCACTTTCAGGTTCGCTTTCAGGCGTAATTGGCGTGTGCCGTTATTTTCCTCAGTAGAGGCGACGACCTGTCCGGCTTGTACAATCTGCAAGGTGTGAATCGGGAAGATGGAGTCCGCAGCGGCTTCGACCTCAACGGTGCCGCCATTCCCGGGAAGGTTAATTGTACTCCCTATCGGCTGTCCATCAACAGTGAGACGAATCATGGGACCGCCACTGAGGAACGTGTTTCCAGCACTCATGTATTTACACCAGTTGTCATAGTTAAATTCCTCATCGTCAGGAATGTGGACGTAGGTGCGATAAACGCCTACCGGCACATCGCTACTCATTTTATCCGTACCGCCAACGAGTGGCAATTTATAGCCGCAGTTGAGATAGCGGTAATACTCAATGTGTCCGTACATGGCGTTGGTGAGGTATTCGACGGCATCTACGCGTCCGGTAGCGATGAGCGTCGCCGGTTCGCAATTCGGGTTCGGAATATGGGGTAGGACAACAGTGCCGCCCTGTGCATGACACGCATCCGCCCAGTGTGAGAGCGTGACCTCCATGTTTCCACCGAGTTCGGCTTCTCCAGGACCATCGGAACACCACGGCGCGACCTGTTCTTTTAAACCGAGAAGGGTGAGATGTCCAAGAAGATGTTGGCGATTCTCCTGCGTCGCATAGACGATGCTCCGTCCGTCAGCAGAGGTTGTGGGTCTCCCGATGAACTCCTCTGTGTTCGTAAAGAGATGTCCCCACTGCGAAAGGAGAAGGTTCACAACGCCGAGGTCTTCGCCTTGTGCTTCGGTGTGTGCGCCCTGCGTAGACAGGAAATGGACGTGGGTATCGCCGCTGAAATAGCGTTCAGCGTTCATATTGCACCAGCGTTTCAGGCGAAGTGTTAACTCGCGTTGTCCCGGTTTTATGTTGACAGTGGTCCGCAAAGGCGTATATTCAAAGCCGCGCGCGACATCAACGATAACGTCACCACGCGGTAGCCATCCTTGACAGGTGCCGTCAATATAGGCGTAACTAATCTGTCCGAGTCGTACATCGCCACCGATGTCTACGTGCCATGTGCCATTATTTGAGTTGACGTGTGCGTGATGTCCGTGTGGTGCATACGGTACGCCGTGTGGCGAACGGAAATGGACACGACACGGTACGGGTTTACCTGTGTCTTCATCAATTACGGTGGTATGTACCCAGTTTCTGCCGGTGTCGATGACTTCTACCTTGACGCGTTCGTTGGGTTGGACGGTCCCTTTCTCTTGAACTTCGCCCCAATTGACAGTCCCAAGTGTTTCGCCTTGGTTCTTGACTTCGACGGTCGCGGAAGGCGTGGCAGATACTTCAACATAGGCAGGGCTGCTTTTGTTGTTTTGGGATTCCCCCCACCCCTTGAAATCGTCGTTGATAAAGGCATCGGGCGCGTTTTCGGGCAACGGATACGGATAGGTCGCAACGCCGCGATCCACATTGACTTCCATATCAAAGGGTTTGTCGGCATCCTCAGATTGCGGCAGCGTGATTTTAACTTCGCGGCGGGGCCGCCGCGGTATCGGGTTTTCGTCGAGATAACCGAGCGTGATTGCCGCAATCATAAAACGCCGTTCCTGCGGTTGGATTTCAATGGCTGTCACCTCAACGCCGTCTCTCGGATTTTTCCACGCCCAGAGGTAGTAGTTGTGTGGTGTTCCTTGTATTGCTTCGGTCTGTCGGTTGCCTGCTGCTCCCCATGGCCCTTCGTGGCGTTGGTATAAACTATCTTGTTGGTCAGGGATTGCGAGGAAGGTTTGTTGTCCCCATCCCTGTGGCACACTGCCAATCTCAAAGCGTTCGCGAATCGGCACGCTCACCTTTTCGCCATCAGTGTAATGGAAAACGTAATTGGCAATGAGTCTACCAATTGGTTCACCTTCAGGGATGCGTGACTCAAGCAGGCGATGCACAAAGATAACCCGCTTCGGGGTTGCATTGATAGGGATTTGAATAGAAGTGGTATTAACGTCTTTGCCGAATCCCAAGAAACACTTGTCATCGTCAGCAATGTGGAAAGGGAGTCCGTGGAACGTCTGTGCCCCGGTACTCGGCATTGTGTTGGCACCGATAATCTCTGTACCGGCGTTACATAAATCGGAAAGTGGAATAGGTTGGTAGTCTGGCATGGGGTACCTCCTTATGGGTTACCAGTTTTTCTACTTTCTTGGCGTTTTCTGTGGTTGTATCGTACTCGGGTGCCATAGAAATATCGGTGTTATCCTCTGTATCTATTATTCCGTTATGATACCGCGAAACGTTATATTTATCAAGCGATCTTCGACATTCTATGTAATGATTGGACTTACACAAATGGCATCAAAAGCCATATATTTTACTCAAAACGGTATTTGGGTTGTTTAACGCGCTAAATCCGAATGTCCTTTTATTCCGCTTTATCAGGATGTGGATAGATGCTGCAATAATTCCCATTGCCCCTGCATTGGTAATTTTTTAGATTCGTAAACTCTGTGGTGGCGTGCGTTTTGTCCCTTAGAAAATTACCAATTTTCCCAATTTGAAATTTTAGTAACGTGAGCTTGATAAAAGTTGGACGTATGTAGCGTCCACTGTTCATTGATGTCCGCTACGGCACAAACTCTGAAGTTTGTGCTACAATTCACGTTTCTGTGCTGCGAAAATAGAACCCGCAACACCTCCGAAAGGATTCATCAAACTGGCGTTTAGTAGGTTTTATTTTTTCTACCCCCCGCAAGCGGCGGGGATGCGGAGGGTGCCGCAAGCGAGAGGGAATGTCGGGGTTCACGCCGCTCTACCTGACCTACGAAGTCTGAAGTTGGGTGTTCGCACAACCCCGTGCTGCTGTCGGGTTTCGCGCCGCTCTACCCGACCTACAATGCTACAAAGCTAACCCCGCGCAAGCAGGGGGAATGCAATGTGGTCGTCTGCTTGCGTTAATTCCCTAACCCCATTCGGTATTTGATGTCGTAGTTGATGATGAAGTCTAACTCTTCGTCTGTGAACCCGTAGTGTTGAGCAAGATGGAACTAAAAGAGAACGTTCCATTCACAGGCTGGCTAATTATCTGAACGGAGGAATATCGGTGGGTAAACCAACCCGCATGAAAAAACGCGCAAAAGCCTGAGAGAGGTGTTCTCGATAGGGTGACAGTAAGCGAATACGGTTTGGGGTTTTCGCTGCGAACTCTCTGCAGAAATCCAGTGGAAGCGTGTAAGTATTGTGAAAATCAACAATTCTGAATTCTCTTTCTAATGTTGTTATCGTAAAATTTGAAAATAAATGCGCACTTTTAGGAAGACAACCCCCCTCCCCCCTTATCAGGGGGAATCAGAGGCCCTCGTTTCGATAGGATGTGTTTCAATAATTATTGGCTTTACTATAATTTACTAAACTTTGGACAATTTTGGGTTCCACGTCCCAGATACGGCATAGCCTTTCAGCACACAGAGCACGCCGCTGGCGGGCAAGCATATCTACACCCTATTTCTACAGGACTTACGCAATTTTGTCAATAACAAGGTCCCTGGGAGGGCGAACCCCTAAAAAATCCATACGGTTCCCTGACACAACCTAACAGGTTATGCGACAAGAGAGCAGCCTGCGTAAGTCCTATTCTATAGACAGAGCACGCCGCTGGCGTGAGGCACAGGCACCTCTAAACCGGTGTATCACTGATACCGCGAAAGGTTTGGCAGTGGGCACGCATCTCCTGGCTCCAGAGGGCAATCGGGGCAAAAATGTTACACCAGTGTAACATTTAAAATTGGCGTTTTTCTGACGAAAACCCAGTGACAGTGTGGGTTTATGGGCGTTCCTTTCTAAAAAATAATTTTGTCGTAGGTGTAACATTTTTCCTGTGAATTGCAGATAATTCGGAAAAATTCCTTAGGATTTCGGTGGGTTCGGCAACCGCAGCTCCCGGACTCCTCAATAGTGAAACAACCTAAGTGACGTTTATCGTAACATCTGAAAATAAAAGCACACTTTTAGGAAGACAATCCTCTCGAAGAAACACCCCAGCAAAAACACCCCTTCTCAGGGGGGAAGCAGAGGGGCATCGCTTCGATGAGATGGATTCCATTCCACGTCACAGATACGGCATAGCCTTCACGCAATAAGAACTGTCCAAACTATCCTAAACTTTAGGGAAATTATTCTAACATGAGTTGACAAATGTGTCAAGTCTCGCTGGGCGACTCTATAGGATAGCCGCGTCAATTTCCCAATCCCATCCGATATTTGATGTCGTAGTTGATGATAAAGTCTAATTCTTCGTCTGTGAAGCCGTAGTGTTTCGCAAGCAATCTGTCGATTTCATCTATGATAGGTTTGCACGGAGCAATTGAAAATTGATCTACTTCTGCTTTTCCATATACTATGCGAGTTGAATTTTTCCGATAAGCAGTCATCAACTTTTCTTCAAGAAAATAGAATTTATCTAGTAATTGCTGAGATAATGGCAATTTAATAGGGAGTCTTGCAATATCTGAAGGATAAACATGCCGTGCGTCAGTTAAACTTTTCCAAAAAAAATAGAAAAGACTGCTATTCAGAACACACAAATAGGTTGTAGCTAAATCCTTTGAGGGTAGACATAACTCGGAAATTGTTGTGTGTTTTTTTCTGCTATCTACAAGTGAGCGATAAAAGGGTCGAAAATTGAACGTTTTAATCCAATAACCTCCTGCATTATGATAAAAAACGGTTGAATTACCTTGGAACTCCCGATGCGAATACCAAGGCTGCCCAACAGCTAGAATCCTTGCCAGAGCAGATCGAGAAATTAGGCTTTTTACCTTCGGCAGACTATATTCTTGGGTTATACCGTCTAGTAAAGTATATTCCAACAAATGAAACAATGTATATCTTTCATGGGCATACCAAGTTGTATAGTCCGTTGTGTATGTAGATCCGGTACTTCCATTGCAAATTAGGCATATTGTAAGCCGTTGTATAACGTTTGGAAAAAGGGAAGCTGGTCTTATCGCAAAGTTGCTAAAATGAACTATATCGGTTTCGCTCAGTAGATTTTTTTGTAGAGGTTTCATTCTTTGAGCAGCGGTGAGTGATATAGGCACAATTAAACCGATCCGAGAATCGATGTTTTGAATAGACTGTGATTGCTCCATCACAAACGCGTAAAGATTACCACAAGATTCTGTCTCATACCCGCGTATCGTGTAATCTTTCTTCACCTTGCTATATTCTACATACGGCGGATTGCCGATGATGACATCAAACCCACCCTTCTTAAGGATGCCATAGAACGCTATGAACCAGTGAAACGGCTTATGTGATGCAAGCCACTCCTGATATGCTTTCTGCTGAGTTTGATTTACCCCTCCACTTATTATATGTTGAGTAGATTGTATGCCATACTCACCTGATAAATAACCGTTGAGTTCAGATTCTAACACCTCAAGCTTACCGCGTAAGGCCGCTTTGTCTTCAGCCGTTACAATACCGCCTAAACGCGTCTGCTGCAAACGGAACTGTTCAAACAGATGATCCACATCTTCCGCCTTCTCTCGGATACGCTGCATCGTGTCGTCAAAATCCAGTCTACCCGTGACGGCGTTTTCCACTTCCGCATAAGTCGCATATCCGACGAGGGTATTCCCCGCTTGAATGTTGAAGTCTATGTCTGGTAAGGGCTCTATTTGGTTGACATCGTCAATCTGTGCGACCATTTTGAGAAAGAGTCGGAGTTTACAAATCTCTACTGCCTCGTCCATGATGTCTACGCCATAAAGGTTGTTGATGATAATGGATTTGAGTATGAAGTAGCGGCGGTTGGGGTGTTGTGCTATGGTTTCAAGGATATTGCGGAAGTCGCTGTATTTTTGTGGGTTTACTCCGCCTGCAGGTGTGGTGGAATCCGTGGTCTTTTTGGGAGCCGAGGCAGCGTTAGGGGCTGGGTGTCGGGTTTCGCTCCGCTCTACCCGACCTACAGATGTGGTGGAATCCGTGGTCTTTTTGGGAGCCGAGGCAGCGTTAGGGGCTGGGTGTCGGGTTTCGCTCCGCTCTACACGACCTACAGATGGCTCTACCCCCCCTAACCCCCCCGCAAGCAGGGGGGAATCTGTTAAAAAGG